>DASXPW010000301.1:0-4694 GCA_036493385.1 Pyrinomonadaceae bacterium | reverse complement strand
GATCTGGTCCTCGAAGATCTGCACCCAATCGTAATAGTCACCCGAGACCTCTTCGGTCGGAAATACATACGCGCTGATGTCAAAATTTTCGAGCTCCGGATCGGCGTCGGGCAAAAGCTCGAGCTGCACCTGACGCGCGATCTCAAGCTGGGCCTCGATACGCTTCTTTTCGACGACCTCGTCCAGAAGACGCACCTTTTCAATAATGATAGCAACCTGCGCCGTTAGCATTTGAAGCAGTTCGAGATCGTCAGGCGCATAGGCGTCGATCTTGTCGCTTTCAAGGTCGAAGACACCGATCACCTTATCGTTTGAGATGATCGGCGCCAGCATCTCGGACCGTGTGCGGTCGCGGGCCTGAAAATATCGCGGATCTTTTCGTACGTCGGCCGAGATGATCGGCTTCCCACTCTCGGCCACGCGCCCGATAAAGCCCTCGCCACGGCGTATGCGCGGCTCGACAAGCTCGAAGCTAATGTCGTAGCCGCGTATAGCGCGCGCCTTGTAAATATAGGGATTTTCCTCGTCGCCCGCTTCGACAAGATAAATGCCGGCCGCGTCGTAATGGATCAGCGAGCCGAGCGTATCCATTACCTTGTTCAGCAGCTCGTCGACATCGAGCGAACGGCTGATCGTCCGCGTGATCTCAAGCAAAAGGCGTAGCTTGTCCTCGGTCTGCAGATGCGGATCCGGCTTGCCTCCGTGAATATCAGTGTCAGCCATCTAATGCGTCTCTTGCTTTTGTTTGTATGTGTCCCAAAGCCGCGAGATCTTTATTCTAAATTCAACCAACGCACGGCTGACGTCGTAATGACGTGCGATCTCGGCCGAGGACTTCCCGTCCTCGACGTAACGCTTTATACCGAGGTACGGAACGAGCGCCGCAGCTCCCGTCGAGTACGCTTCTTCCTCGATGTCGTGGTTATAGTCGCGGGCGACGATCTTTCCGTGCTTGTCGCGCCGCTCGATCGCCAGCCGGCTCGGCTTGTGTCCGAGAAAGACATGACAGACCTCTTCCATCAGCGTCGCCCGATGGCGGTTATGTCCATGCGTCGGGTTTAGGATAATCAGCTTTCGCCCGTCGGGCAAAGGCTGCGAAGCGGCACCACCCGACCACATGTCTTTTCCCTCGCCGATCAGATGCTTTTTTGTTTCTTCGGTCAAGGCAGGCTCGATCTGCTCATACGGCACAACCAGAAGCTTTGCATATTTCGCAAGCTTGAACGGGTCGAGCGGCTGCTCAGGCTTACGCAGACCCGCAAAATCGCGCAACCCCGCCGCCCTGATCTCGTGATGGCGGCCTTTTTGCGTCGGGGGAAGATCGTCGGTGTTCATCCGTTTTGAGTTCCGCCTTTAGGCGGCCATTTCCTAAGCCAATGCCTGCTAAAGCAGGTACTCAAAACTAAACCTCTTTATATTCCGAATCGACATCCTCGCTAGACAGCGCCACGCGGTAATTTTTTGACTGTTTTTGTTTCGTGATAAGCAGATCGTCCTTTGTTTTCAACAGATCGGCACGATTAAAGACGGAGAGCTCGAAATTGTACCCGTGCGTGATCGCGTCCTTCGGACAGGCTTCGACGCAGAATCCGCAAAAGATGCACCGGCCGTAATCGATGTTGTAAACGCGTGCGTAGCGCTCATCGCGGCCGATCCGTTCAGCATATGGCCGCGGGTCGTCCTCGGCCTCGATATAGATACAATCCGACGGGCACGCCGCGGCGCAGAGGTAGCATGCGACGCACTTTTCCTTGCCGTTCTCGTCGACGTGCAAGAGGTGTTGGCCCCGATAGCGAGGCTGGACCGTAACCGGCTCGTCCGGGTACTGGACGGTCCACTTTTCGCGAGGTATCTCGGCAAGCGTTCGCCGCATTCCCTTGACCACCGCAACGGTCGACTGAATTACATCCGATATGATCGACATAAAAAGGCCCGAGATCCTGATTATAAAACATAAGCCCGCCGCGACATAAGTACGGACGGGCTTTGTCGTTATTTTGCCTTTATCGCTACCGGCCCGCGGCGTTCATGATGACGCCAAGCCCGCCCATCGCGATCTCGAATATCCAGACGCCAAGTCCTAAGACCAGTCCGAGGACGCCGATAAGCATTCCGGCCAGGGCCAGGCCACCGCCCCCATAGTGACTGGGATCGCTGTTAGCCTTCCCTCGCGCCATAAATCCTAAGATGATCCCAGCGATGCTAAATATAAAGAATGCGCAACAAAATGTTGAGCCGAGAATGCTCGAAACCAACGAAATTATTGCGAGCGTCTTATTTTGCCCGGCGGCTGCGGGCGGCGGTGATTGCATATTTTTTCCTCCGGGTTGATCTTGGAAACTTGAAACAGGTGACGGCGGCGTCCATTCCGCCTGGGCTATGGCAGACTTGCCTGCCGGCGGCTGCGGAGAGCTAAAGGGCGAAGCGGGAGCGCTCTTGGGCTCTGCAAAATCTGCAGCCCGCGCCGGCGGCTCCGGCTTGGTATAAACGGGCTCGGGCTCAACATCGATCGGTTCGGCGGCGGGCGGCGGCTCAAACGACGCAGGCGGATTTGCCCCGCTGAACGGCGAAGGGATCGGCGGCGTAGTCGGAAAATTTCCCACTGACGACTGAGGGGCCTCGTTCGAGGCACCTCCAAAAGGCGATGGCGGTTCCGACGGCGGGGCCTCGGCCAGCGGCGGCAGATCGATGACTTGGCTGTCCTCGCCGGGCGGTGTCGCGAGCCTGGTTTTTAGCTCAGAAGCCGGTGACGAATTGATCATCGGCTCCGACGGTATCTGCAGCGGCTCCTCGTCCGCCGGCGGTGAAGAAGAACTTATCGGTTCGGCCGGTTTCGGAGGTTCGCTCTGTGCCCTCAGCGCCGAAGCGATGTCCTCCTTGCTGGCCACCATCGTTTTGTACGGATCGGCAGGCGTTTCGTCTGCAACGAGCGGCGTGCCGTCCGTCTGGCAGAACCGCAGGTTGTCGTCGAACGTCTTTTGGCAAGTCGGGCAGCGTTTCATTGCTAATTCCTCTAATGTGAAGTCCTAATAGGGCTTACCTTTCCTCGCGGAGAGGTGTCCCGTGCCAATTTATGGATTAAGGCGAAAAACTTAGGATTTCTTATACAGTTTTCGTCAAACTAATTCAAGTTTGCTGAAGAAGTAGCCGATCTCGATGGCCGCGTTCTCATCCGAGTCAGAGCCGTGGACGGCGTTCTCGCCGATCGACGAAGCAAACTCTTTTCGCAGAGTGCCTTCGGCGGCCTCGGCCGGGTTGGTCGCTCCCATCAGATCGCGCCAGGCCTTTACAGCGTTCTCTTTTTCCAGCGCCAGGACAACGCACGGGCCGCTGGACATGAAGTCTGTCAGCTCTTCATAAAAGCCCTTATCGGCGTGGACAGCATAGAAACCCTCGGCCTGTTTCTTGGTTTGGTGGATCAGTTTCATTCCGCGGATATTGAATCCGCCCCGTAGGACCCGGTCGATTATCCTGCCGATGTTTCCTGCCGCAACGGCGTCCGGCTTGATGATCCCAAATGTAAGTGTGCTCATTAAGTTGTCAGTTATCAGTGGTTCGTTGTTGGTTACCGAATCTATGAAATTCCAATTCTCAGCTATCAATTCTTAATTCTAAATTATTGCCTGTCAATTCGCTTGCGCCTTATAGCAAATGCACCTGCGATCGCGTGAATGTTCGCCGGACGCCGCGATCAATAACACATGCCTACTGCATCGATCGGCCGTTACCAGAGTTATTTTTAATCCGCGTGTCTATTCGCGGGCAGTGGTCACCGAAGTTTTTCGCGACTGGATCGCGATGGGTACGCCGGGAAGACAACACACCGTCGACAGGCGTTTCAAATCGGACTGTAGCGATCTGTCCTCAGCGAGCATTTTCATCGCCGCGTCGAATATTTGGCGAGCGGCAGGCTCGTTCGGTTCAACGAGGCTGTAGTGGACCCATTTGCCGTCGCGGCGGCCTTTTACGAGCCCGGCACGCTTTAAATAGGCAAGGTGTCGCGAGATTTTCGGGTCATTCGTCTCGAGCGTATCTGCAAAGAAACAAGTACAGACCTCACCATGGCGCAAGAGGTTCAAGAGCCTCAGCCTCGTTCGGTCTGCTAGTGCCGCAAAGAACAGTTCAGCATCAAATCGTTTCTCTCGCACCATAACAAAAATATTGTACCATCATCATTATGGCTTGACATAATTGTTATTCACCGTTAATGTTGAAATACAATTACGCATAGACGTAATTGATACTTGAGAAGGAGCAACTATATGTCAGTAAATATCCTAAAGCCGCATTTGGCGATAAATGTACGAGACGTCGAGACAAGCATCGATTTTTATAAAAAGATGTTCGGTATCGAGCCGAACAAGGTGCGGACCGGTTACGCAAAGTTTGATGTTGCCGCGCCCGCGTTGAATTTCACGCTCAATCAGGTCCCATTTGGCGAGCGCGGTGCGTTGTCACACCTCGGCATCCAGGTCGGCTCGACCGACGATGTTTTGGCGCTCAGAGACGAGTGGCAGGTAAGAGGACTTTTGCCGAGAGACGAGATGCAGACCTCCTGCTGCTACGCGCTGCAGAACAAGGCTTGGGTGACCGACCCGGATGGCAACGAATGGGAAGTTTTTACTGTTCTGCAGGACAATTTGCCGGAAGCAAAGAGCAACGACGCCGCGTGCTGCACTCCCACCTTTACCAAT
>DASXPW010000300.1:0-4586 GCA_036493385.1 Pyrinomonadaceae bacterium | reverse complement strand
AGACACGTTTGTCGAAACAGGAGATCTTTACGCTTTACGCGAATCAGATCTATCTCGGTCAGCAGTCGGGCGTTTCGATCTATGGCGTCGGCGAAGCTGCGAACACATATTTTGGAAAAGATGTCTCGCAGTTAACATTGCCCGAAACCGCATTCATCGCCGGAATAATCCGCAGCCCCAACCGTTACAACCCATACAAAAATCCCGATAAGACGCGCGATCGGCGCAATCAGGTCCTCGAGTCGATGTTCGAGGCGGGTGAGATCGACGAACAGACAGAGATCGCCGCGAAGTCGACACCGGTCGAGCTGAAACAGATCTCGAATCGAAACGACCTGCAGGGAATGCCGTACTTTTCGCAGTACGTAATCGAAGAGTTGCCGAAGCTGGTCAGCGACCCCGAGGCCTTGCAGCATCTTCGCGTTTACACATCGATCGACCCTGACCTCCAGCGCATCGCCTATGAAACCGTTGCCGATCGCCTGGAGAAGCTCGATAAGCATTTTCCGAAGCAGAAGCCCGGAAATCTCAATGCGTCGCTCGTCGCAATACGCCCTAAGACCGGCGAAATTGTGGCAATGGTCGGCGGACGCGATTATTTACAAAACCAGTTCAACCGCGCAACGGACGCACAACGGCAGCCCGGCTCGGTATTCAAGCCATTTGTATATACGACGGCGATCAATTCAGCCTACGATTCGATGTCGCGAGTGTTTACGGCGGCAACTATCTTTAAGGACGAGAAAAAGGTATTTACATTCGGCAACCAGTCGTATTCCCCGAACAACTTTGGCGACACATTTTCGAATAAAGAGATGACCTTGCGCGATGCGCTTGTCCACAGCAAAAACGTGATCACGGTCGATCTCGGCTTGCAATTGAACATCGGTCGCGTGATGAATCTCGCCGCCAGGGCCGGGATGTCAAAACCGGACAAGGCCTATCCCTCGATGGCGCTGGGAACGGCAGAATCAACGCCGCTTCAGGTCGCGACCGCATACACGATGTTCGCCAATCTGGGAGACCGCGTTCTTCCAACGCCGATCACTGAGATCACGCAGGGCGACGGCCGCGTCGTCTCGACGCCGCAGCCTGATCGTAAGGAGGTCGTCCGGCCAGACGTCGCTTATATCATGGACGACATGATGAAGGACGTAATAAACCGCGGTACCGCGGCGCAGGCATCGGGCTGGGGTTTCAAAAACGTGCCGGGTAAGACCGGCTTTGCCGGAAAGACAGGTACATCGCGTGACGGCTGGTTCGCCGGGTTTACGCCCGAGATCGTTTGCGTCGTCTATGTGGGTTTTGACGATGGCGACAATCTCAACATGACCGGCGCCGATTCTGCGATGCCTATCTGGGCAGATTTTATGCAGGCTGCGCTCAAGATGCATCCGGAATGGAACGGTGATTGGGCGATGCCGAACAGCGTCAGAAAGGCCGAGATCGACACCCGCGACGGGAGCCTTATCCGCGAGCTCGATCAGGCCGAGGCCCTCAACACGCGTGACGACGTGAATAAAGCGAATCGGAAACCCGATCCCGATCCGAGCGGCCAAACGGACGATGAGACCGCTCCGTCACCCGACGATATCGCTCCGAATGTCCCGGTCGAATTTCGCCGTGTGGAGTTATTTGTCTCGGGAACTGTGCCAACAAAGAAATTGCCGGCTGAGGAGCAGATCGAGTACGACCCCGACACCGGCGAGCCCATCATAAAAGAGACGCCGACACCAAAGCCAACACCTGTCGATGGAACGTGGCAAGACAACGTCGAACCGCCGGGCGACGCGAATGATGAGACTAATACCAACGGTGCACGAAAGGGAATGGTCAGCCTCTTGATCTGTCCGCTTACAGGCATGCGGGCGACATCCAATTGCCCGAACGCCGAGCGCCGAAGCTTCCGCCGCGGCACGGAGCCAAAAGACTTCTGTACCTTTCATGTAAATCCGCCTAAGTAGCCATAAGCTTCCCAGCTCGACATGCCAAGCTTGACAGCCATGATATAATTGTTGACGAGGCAGGAACGATCGTGTCTGTCGAGATCTTTGACAAGTTGGGTATTCTCTCGCGCCGGTTCCCGAGCCGAAAAGCCGTGGAAAAAGTTTTCTCTCGATGAGAAAAAGTGACTCATTGCTGCCGGTGTGAGACGAAGCCTTTGAAATACAATGACTTAGCCGATTTGGCTGTATTACAATATCGCGCACTGTTATGACAATGCTGCACAATGTTCGGACGCTGTCGCGCACAGGTAATACAACTACAGACACAGGTATGACGCATTTGCGAGACAGGGACTGAAACTCGACGCCGTGCGTGTTATGATTTCGGAACTATGGAAACGTTAACCGAGGGAAGCGCCGCTACATGCGGCATCTGCGGCAAGCAAACTACGGTCCATTTCGTTACGGACCGCAAGGGCACGATCGCGTACGATCTGAAGTGTTATCACCGAAATGCGGTTTGCCCGATCTGCGGCAAGCTGGTCAAGGACGCAAGCGAAGATATTCACGAAGTTGTTCCGGCGTGTCGTGATTGCAATCCGGAAATGTTCGAGGATGACGACGACGATGATGATGATTGAGGGCCTTTTCGAACTGCCTATTTTGCGGCTGTAGAGATCGCGTGTAAGTGATCAAAACTGATTGTCCCTGATGGCTTGTCAGACCATCGCATAAGGTGCCGGGGAAGACTCAAAATTGCAATTCTGGGTCTAAAATGCTTTGATTTAATTACTTATTGCTGTTCTCAATTACCGCCCCTATCCGGCCCGCAATGAAGCGGTTCCAGGATCAATGCATCAAACGCTTATGACGGAAGCCTTCAAACTCCAACCGCTCAATATTGAAGAATATAGTCTAAAGAATGGCCTCCGCGTTGTGCTGAACAAGGATGAAGCCGTCCCGGTCGTATCCCTTGCCGTTTATTACAACGTCGGCTCGCGGAATGAACGGCCCGGGCGCACTGGCTTCGCACATCTCTTCGAGCACATGATGTTCCAGGGCTCTGAGAACGTCCCGAAAGCTGGCCATTTTCAATACATAATGAAGGCAGGCGGCACGATGAACGGGACCACATCAAGCGAGCGCACCAATTATTTCGAGACGCTGCCGGCGAACCAACTTCCGCTCGCGCTGTGGCTAGAATCTGACCGGATGCGGTCACTTGCGGTCACACAGGAAAACCTCGACAACCAGCGCGAGGCCGTCAAGGAGGAAAAGCGTCTTCGTTACGATAACCAGCCTTACGGACAGATCTTCGACCTTATAGCCGAAATGATCTACAAAAACTTTGCGAACTCCCATTCGACGATCGGCTCGATGGAGCATCTCGATGAGGCGTCCGTCGAGGACGTGCAGGAATTTTTCAGGGTCTATTACGCGCCGAACAATGCCGTCATCACGATCTCAGGGTCGTTTGACACGCAAACCGTTAAAGAACTGATCGAGAAATACTTTGGCGATATTTCGAAGCAGCGTTTACCGGCCGAGCTTGATGTTACCGAGCCCGTCGAAGTAGCCGAAACATACCGCGAATGGGAAGACAAACTCGCCCCCTTTCCGGCCTTTTTAATAGGCTGGAAAATACCGCCCCGTCGCACGCCCGAATATAACGCGTTATATCTCGCCGGCAAGATGCTTTATGACGGCGATAGCTCACGCCTGTATCAAAAGTTGGTTAAAGGTGACGAGGCTGTCATCCAGCTATTTGGCTTTACAGACGAGCGTCGCGGTCCGTCGAGCATATTTGTCGGCGCCATACCCAAACCTGATAAGGACCTCAGCAAGATCCGAGACGTGATCATGCACGAGATCGCCGATATTGCGAAGAACGGCCCGGATCCGAACGAGATGCAGAAAGTCAATAATCAGCTCGTGAACGACGCCATTCGGACGCGTCAATCGTCGATGAGCAGGGCGCAGCAGATCGCCGAATTCGCGCTCTATGACGGCGATCCGGCATTGATAAACACTGAGCTCGACGAGCTGCTCGCCGTAACGCCGGACCAGATCCGCGAGGCCGTTAGTAAATATCTGAACACTGAAAACAGAGCATTACTTGACATCGTTCCTGCTGGAAAAGGCTGATCACGAATGACAACGATACCAGACTTTCGCAAAACCGTTCCGCAACCGCTGCCACCGGTCAAGTTTAACGTCCCCGGTTTTTCCAGAGTGACGCTTGATAACGGTCTAAAGATCGTTGTGGTGCCCGATTCTCGTTTGCCGCTGGTCAGCTATCGTTTGGCCTTTAATTGGGGTGATGTTAACGATCCTGAAGGCTTGACCGGCATCTCGTCGGCGGTCGCATCGATGATGAATGAAGGCACCTTCGAGTATTCGAGCCGTCAGCTCGCTGATCAGATCGAACGCTTGGGCGCAAGTATTTCGGTGCATGCGTCCGACGACTTTATGATCATGTCGGCGTCGGCGCTTTCGCTTTACGGCTCGGCCATCCTCCGTCTGGCTGCTGAGATCGTTTTGCGGCCCACTTTCCCTGAAGATGAACTCGACCTTTTTCGTCGCAACACGATCGAGCATTTAAAGTTTCAGCGTTCGCAGCCGGGTTTTCTCGCAAACGAG
>DASXPW010000299.1:0-9773 GCA_036493385.1 Pyrinomonadaceae bacterium | reverse complement strand
CTTAAGGCTCGAAATGATGTGCGGAAAGTGGTGATCGACCCGAATGCACGTTTTTTTGGAGCGGCACTGGGCAGGATGTCTCTGTTACCAAACGACGGCGCTCGTCTCGCCGGCACGCGACTAGAAGACTGGATCGCCGATCCAAAGAATCAACCTTCTAAACAAGATTCGAATCCCCGCTCGGCAACGGCTGGTTAAATCACCGGTTTTCCTAATTTGGAAGTGAAATGGCCTCGTCGAATGACGAAGCCTTTTCTTGTTGGAATGAGCCCTTATTTATGTGCGGGCTACGGACACGCCGCGGGCGGCGTTGAGGACGAGAGTCCTCGCACCGTGTTACATTCCCATTCCCATGCCGCCCATGCCGCCGGGCATGCCGCCGCCTTCGCCCTTCTCGTCGGGAAGCTCCGAGATCATGGCTTCGGTGGTGAGCATCAGGCCCGCGATCGAGGCTGCATTCTGCAGAGCGGTGCGGGTGACCTTGGCCGGGTCGATAACGCCCGCTTCGACCAGGTCTTCGAACCGCTCGGTCGCGGCGTTAAAGCCATAAGCGTCTTTGCCCTCGGCGACTTTGCCGACGATGACGGCGCCCTCGGCACCGGCGTTGTAGGCGATCTGCCGCAGCGGCTCTTCCAATGCACGTTTGACGATGTTGACGCCGACCTGTTCGTCGTGGTCTGTCTCAGAGGCCTTAAAGGTGTTGAGCACATGACCGGCACGAACCAGAGCGACGCCGCCGCCGGCGACAATGCCTTCCTCAACCGCAGCACGCGTGGCATGCATTGCGTCCTCGACGCGGGCCTTCTTTTCCTTCATCTCGGTTTCGGTTGCGGCACCCACCTTGATGACGGCGACGCCGCCGACGAGCTTAGCAAGACGCTCCTGCAGTTTTTCGCGATCGTAGTCCGACGTGGTCTCTTCGATCTGGTTGCGGATGGTCTTGACGCGGCCGTCGATAGCCTCGGCCTTGCCGTTGCCCTCGACGATGGTCGTATTTTCTTTGTCGATCGTGATCTTCTTGGCACGGCCGAGATCGTCGAGCGTGACGCCCTCGAGCTTGATGCCGAGGTCTTCACTAATGACCTTACCGCCGGTCAGCGTCGCGATGTCCTCGAGCATTGCCTTGCGGCGATCGCCAAAGCCCGGGGCTTTAACGGCAGCCACATTCAACGTGCCGCGGAGCTTGTTGACGACCAGTGTCGCGAGAGCCTCGCCCTCGACATCTTCGGCGATAATGAGCAGCGGTTTGCCCATCTTGGCAACCTGTTCCAGGATCGGAAGCAGATCGCGCATGTTTGAGATCTTTTTCTCGTGGATCAGAATGAGCGGCTCTTCGAGCACGGCTTCCATTCTGTCGGCATCGGTCACAAAGTAGGGCGAGAGATACCCGCGGTCAAACTGCATTCCCTCGACGACCTCAAGCAGAGTGTCCATCGTCTTGGACTCTTCGACGGTAATGACGCCGTCTTTGCCGACCTTGTCCATCGCTTCGGCGATGATCGTG
Source organism: Pyrinomonadaceae bacterium (assembly GCA_036493385.1). Lineage (GTDB taxonomy): Bacteria > Acidobacteriota > Blastocatellia > Pyrinomonadales > Pyrinomonadaceae > OLB17. Next base: position 8,269 of record DASXPW010000299.1, on the reverse strand, counting down.
CCAATGGTCTTGTCGCCGTTGGCCGAAACGGTACCGACCTGTGCGATAGCGTCACCGCTGACGGGCTTGGAAAGTTTGCCGATCTCGGCAACGACCGCGGTAACGGCCTTCTCGATGCCGCGCTTGAGCGCCATCGGATTGGCACCGGCCGCAACCGTGCGGACACCTTCTTTAAAGATAGCCTGTGCGAGCACCGTAGCTGTCGTCGTGCCGTCACCGGCAACATCGCTTGTTTTCGAAGCGACCTCGCGCACCATCTGTGCGCCCATGTTCTCGAGGTTGTCCTTGAGCTCTATCTCTTTAGCGACAGTCACGCCATCTTTGGTAATGGTCGGCGAGCCGAATTTCTTGTCGATAACGACATTGCGGCCCTTTGGGCCAAGCGTAACTTTTACCGCATCCGCGAGCTGATTAACGCCACGCAGGATAGCGGCACGTGATTCTTCACCGTGAATAACTTGTTTTGCCATAATTTCTCCTAGTTTGGGAAGTCGGGGAAGTCTCGGAAGTCTGGGAAGAAAAACAACCGCTTCCTAGACTTTCTGGACTTTCAAGACTGTCCACTTATTTTGCTGCTTCTCCTGCCCGGCTGATGATGCCAAGGATCTCGTCTTCGCGCATGATGAGATATTCCTCGCCGTCGAGCTTGATCTCTGAGCCGCTGTACTTGCCAAAAAGAATGCGGTCGCCGGCTTTGACGTCGAGCGTCTGACGGGTACCGTCCTCTTTATATTTGCCTTCGCCGGCGGCGATGACCTCGCCCTCCTGCGGTTTCTCTTTGGCGCTGTCCGGAATGAACAGACCACCGGCGGTCTGATTTGATGACTCCTCGATGCGGCGAATGATCACACGATCGTGAAGCGGTCTGATGTTTGTTGCCATAACGTTCTTACTCCTTAGTTTATAAGTTGATGTAGAATTGCTTTGATCGTAAAAAGCCCTTAGTTCGTGCGGGCTTCTGCCACGTCCGGGCGGCATATTGGACCTACGGCCGGAAAAGTCGAAATCTAGCACTCATGGTCCAAGAGTGCTAGTTTAGGTAAACCAAGTTAAACTGTCAAGCGGTAATTTGCGATTGCAGAAAATGTGAGTGATGTATTGTCACATCATTGAGCGATGATTTTCCGGAATAACGAATAACGCATAACTCAATAACGGATAACTAAAAGCCAGATGCATCTTTCCGAGATCAATATTTATCCCGTTAAATCACTGAAGGGAATAGCGTTAACGGAAGCAAGCATCGAGGACCGGGGCCTGCGAGCCGATAGGCGATGGATGCTGGTGGACCGATCGAACCGGTTCTTGACCCAGAGAGAATTTCCGGTGATGGCGCGCGTCGCGATCGAGCTTGACGGTGACAAATTCAGCGCGAGCATAGATCGTGAGCGCATCGAGGTGCCTTTCGAACCAGAAATCGGCGAATTCCACACGACGCAGATCTGGAAGAGCGAAGTTAAAGGGGAATTCTACCCGGCCGAGATAGACGAATGGTTTTCGCGGGCGCTCGGCACCGATTGCCGACTGGTGCGCATGCCCGAATCGTCGAGGCGGACGGTCAACCCTGAATATGCCGTGCGGCAAGAGGAGGACATTCTCAGCTTTGCCGATGGCTATCCTTTTATGCTGCTCGGGCAGGCGTCGCTCGACGATCTGAACTCGCGTTTGCCGGAAGCGCTGCCGATGAATCGCTTCCGGCCAAACTTTGTCGTTGAAGGGTCTGAGCCATTTGCTGAAGACAATTGGAAAAAGATCCGCATGGGGGAGACCATTTTTCACGTCGTTAAACCGTGCGAGCGATGTGTTATTCCGACGATCGATCAAATGACCGGAACCAAGACCGGCAAGGAGCCGACAAAGACGCTATCGACTTATCGGTTGAAAGACGGAAATGTTCTCTTCGGGCAAAACCTCATCGCCAAAACTACCGGCGGAACAATTAGAGTGGGAGACACGGTCGAGTTGTTTCAGCTCACCGCTTGACCGCGACAGGGTGCGATCTAGCTGTTGCTCGAGGGCCATGGCGGCGAACGAAGCTTGTCGAACCAAAACCTTTGGTCAGTACGTGCGGAAGGTGGCCGATCGTCAAGTTTGATCCGAGCCTGGCTCTGTCCACACGGAATCGCGGCTTGTATTTGCCCCGCGGCGGCAATCCACCTATCGGCGATCGAAACCGGGATGTGGCGGCCGCGCTCGGAGCTAACGATATTTATAAAATCCTGGAGCTCTCGACACGCTCCGGTTGCGTTTCGTTCCTTCAGCTCGACGAGCACCTCGATCAGCTCGACGCTAAGCTCAAATTTCACCTTAAGTACCACGTTCGCGCTTAGGACATTAACAAGAAGCGCGTTTACCTGATCCCTACCACCGGGGGTCGGCGATGGCGTCGGTGTTGGCATGACTGTCGGAGTGGGCGTTGGAGTTGGTGTGATCGTTGGCGTCGGCGTTGGCGTTGGTGTCGGGGTCGGAGTCGGAGTCGGTGTCGGTGTCGGTGTCGGGGTCGCCGGGATTGGCGTTAGCACCGCGAATGGCGAAAGCGACGACACCGTTCCACAGACAATATGGTTTACCGTGTCCACCGATGTTGTCCGATCGACCCATTCCTGCGGCGGAACGTTCTCAAAGTGAAAAAGATGCGGATCTGGGTCGCTTGGGTCGAACGGCATGCAAACCGTGACCGGCGGAAAGTATGTGGCCGTAGAAGTAATATCGAATATCTGGCCATCGAGCTGAAACCCGTCCGGAAGCGGCGGAGTGTTCACCGGAGTCGCGGTGGTATCTCCCGTGTCTACGACCTGCGAGAATGTAACACTAATTCCCGGCGGGAGCGTCACCGTGACATCAAACCCGATACCGGTATTTGGGGGGATGATCACGGTCACGTTGTTGCTGCCGGAATTGGCAACATATGCTCTGTGCGTCGCGGAATTGATCGCGAGACCGGCTGTTGTCAACGGTTTTGGCGAGAGCAGGGTGGATTGTGTGATATATGTTCCCTGGCTAGGGATAAACGTTACCAAGAGCTCATTGTGGGCGGCCGCGCACCCGCTTCCACAGTTAGAGATCCAGACGCGATCGATGCTAGCGTCGGTCGACGGATCGACAGCTACCGCGGCCGGGAGCGCATCGCCGCCATCTCCCGGAAGTATGGTGCTCGTATCAGAGCTGCGTTCCAATACGGTTATATGCGTGCTGAATTTGTGAATTATGTATACCTTGTTCGTTACCTCGTCTACGGCTAATTTCTTCGGCCCGTTATTATCCAGATCGTTGATCGACGTGGACAAATTGGTGACGCCGTCGATCTCGGTGATTGTGGATCCGCCGTTGGGCGAAAGGTAGATCTTGTTTGTCGTCGTATTGACGGCGATGTCATTTGACGAGCTACCTGTATTAATGACGGAAGTTGCGTTATTTGCTCCATCGATCACGGTTACATGCGCCCCGATACTGTTGGTCACATAGATCTTGTTTGTGACCGGATCTATCGCGATCGCATTAGGGCTTGCGCTTGCGGTACCGTCCCCGACCGTGACAGTCGAGTTGTTGAGGCCGTTTATCACGGTTACGGTCCCGGCATCGTGGTTTGCCACGTAAATTTTGTTTGTAGATTCATTCACCGCAACCGCCACCGGTCCCAAACCGACGGTGACGGTCGCGGTCGAATTGTCGAAACCATTTATCACCGTGACGGTACCGGCTCCCGTATTAACGACATAGACCGTGTTAGTGAATGAATTGACCGCGATCGCGGACGGGTTGAAGCCGGCGGCAACACTAACGGTCGAGTTATCCGTACCGTTAATAACTGTTACATCATTGCTGTCGTGATCGGCGACATAGATCTTGTTCGTTGTCGAATTGACCGCGACGGCGACCGGCGACGAGCCGGCCGCAACCGTCGCAGTTTGAAAGCCGGCCTGCGCGGGCAGATCAATGACACAAACGCCGAATACTAAAACTGTGAATAAGGAGATAGAGACGTGATAGCTGCGTGGTCTTAGATTCATAATTCCTCCCGATGTTCCGTTCCTATTTGCCCGTGCCAAGCGTTGATATTATGTTTTTGGTCGATTCGCCGATCATCGGTGACAAAACATCATCGCCATCTTTCTGGGCTTTTTGTTTGAGTGTCGTCGAGGCAACGGCGGAGCTGCCGTCCGGTTTGTTAACGTGATACTCGAGCGTGATCTCGTCCTTGTTCTTTATGTGATTGGACACTCCATTGCCGGCCGAGGCTGCGGCGCAGGCGGCGTTCCCTCCCATGCAAGCAAGATTGGTCATGATCATTTTGCTTAGAAAGCCACCACCACCGCCGCCTTTCTTGCGTTTGATATCGACATACAGGAGGTAATCGCACTGTTTGACCTTTGCTTCTTCCTGGATCAGCACGCCTGAGTTTATCGGGACCGCTTCGACCTTGTCCGCCTTGAGCTTGTCGAGAAACGCCTGCTGAACTATCTGGCCGGCGTCAATTCCCTGAAAATCCTGGCCCATGTCGGCAGTCGGCGTGATGATCCCGATGCGGATGACGCCGGGGGCCTTGGCTTCGTAGCCGCTGCTTCCTGTCATCTGGGCCATTTGCGGAAGCGCCTTGTTTTGCCAGTCGGCCGGGTACTGCGCCGTTTTCGGTGGGCTCGGAGGCTGAGTGTTTGCCGATCCGCCTGTTGACGGAGCGGTCGCGGAATCGGCAATATCCGAACCGCTCTCCGGGTGAAAGTCGCCGGGTATCTCGAACAAACCCGCCTCGAGATCGGCCCGCTCAAGCGAGATGGTGGTCTCGATCATCTGAACGGTCATTCCGTTCATTGAAAACGATCTGGTCTGCTGGATGGGGAAGCCGAGATGAGGGTTTGCGCCCGGATTCACGCGAACCTCGTCGGCACAGCCGCTGTCGGTTTCCTGCATCGAATTGAGCGTGTCCTCAGTCTGGATCTCGCAGGCGTATGACGGCAGATCGACATACCAGCCGTCGTCGACGATCGACATCCCCTGCTTCATGCACGAGCCTGGTCCGGGCGTCAGCGTCATCGTCGATTTCAGATGTTTCGCGACGAAGCCGAACATGTTTCGGCGCTCATTGGTGTCCGAAACCTGAATCGAAACGTCGACATACCCGCCCTTCGTGTCTTTTGCAACTTTTGCTCCGGTTCTGGGGCCGTTATCGCCGGGCTTGATGATGCTGTATGTTTTTTTCTTGTGATCGAGATGAACGGTCCTTCCGAGATCGCATTGCTGTATATAGCTTAATTCGCGGGTCGCGCTCGTTGGGTGAAAGAATGACGAGGTCGGCATGACGGAGTCCGAACGCAGCCGTGACCCTTTGATCCAGACCGTTTGCGACCTCGATTTGCGCACTGAGCTGGCTTGCGATCCCGATATCATTTTCCCAACATCCATTCCCGGAATGTTCATATCGGTGGTCTTTTTGATAAAAAGATCGTTTTGCCCGAACGCGGTCGAAGTCAGTCCGACGAAAAGCAAAAAAAATAAAGCCTTTTTCATACAGGCATTCACTCCTTATAAACCTTGTTTTGTATCGCGTTTGAAGTTAGAATTTCGCGTAATAAAGAGGATTTCCGCGTGCACCCGGCTGCGTCTTGAATTTATCGCTGAATTTTCTTGAATTTTTTTGAATTCACGCGCCATGGTCGAAAAAACCGACGTCACATATGTTTTTGGCGAGTTTTCGCTCGATTTGGCCGAGCGGAAATTTGCCCGAAATGGCGAGCGGGTCCATGTTCCAGCTAAAGAATTCGATACGCTGCTTTATTTCGTCCAAAATCCCGGCCGAATGCTGAGCAAAGACGAGATGATGTCGGCCATCTGGGACGAGACGTTTGTTGAGGAAGGCAACCTCGCCCAATATGTCTCGCGCCTCAGAAAGCTGATCGACACCAACGGTCACAACTACATCAAAACGCTGCCGAAGCGCGGATATCGGTTTGACGCGGATGTTCAAACGGTCGGGGACGTCCCGGACCTGGAACGCAGGCGCACTTTATGGCCCTGGGCGGCGGGAGGAACGGCAGCGTTGATCGCATTGGCCGCGGTCGCCTGGTATTTTGCGATCAGGCCAAAACCGGCTGCGGAATCGATCCCCGACACGACCTACTACGAACCGGTCGCTCTGACGGACGGAAAGCAGGACGACGGCGCTGTGCAATGGACAAGCGACAATCACATTCGATTTTTTCGACATGTCTCGCCAAACCGAGTCGAGTCGTGGACCATGAACCTGGACGGTTCGGACCAGCACCGCGAGACCGCGCCTGTGAAAGATTTCCTTAACGGAATGTGGTCGCCCGACGGAAAGAAGGTCTTCTTTATGAAGGAAGGCGATAGCAAGACAACCTATCTTGCTAATTCGGACGGCTCGGATGAGATCACGCTGCCAATGTTGGTTGGCAATTCAGATTGGGCGCCGGACAGCTCGAAATTCGTTTATGAAACAAAGGTCGCCGAAGGGAACACCGAGATCTATCTTTATGACCTGGCGACGCGACAAAATACTAATTTGACGCGAAACACGGTTTTTGACGCGGATCCGTCATTCTCGCCTGACAGCCAGCATATCGTGTACCTTTCAGGGCGGGACGGAAACGCGGATATTTACATGATGGACCTGACCGGCCGCATCGAGCGGAGGCTGACGGACCATCCGGCGTTCGATAATTTTCCCAGCGTCTCACCTGACGGCACGCAAATGCTTTTCTTTTCAAATCGCGACGGTGGCGACAAGCATATGTTTATTCGCGACCTGAACGACGATCTGCCGCCGGTCCGCGTCAGCGATTTTCCGGGAATGCAAGGGACACACGCAAAATGCTGGTCGGCAGACGGAACACAGCTTGTCTTTACAAGCGATGTCGGCGGGAAAGACACCGTTTACCGAATGAATATCGAGCCCTATCGGCCTCGCAAACTGATCGCAGATGATCAGGCCGATCTACAGTCTCCGCGAGTATCACCAGACGGGACCAAGCTCCTGACCCAGGCGCGGCTTTCGGATCATCGCGTCGAGCTTCGGTTAGCCGATCTGTCGTCGGGCGCGCGCAAAACGATCTTCACTACGAGTCCGGGCTTACCCGTCACATTTCTATTGTTTGCGGCATGGTCGCCGGATGGGTCGCAGATCGTTTTTGATAATCGAACGGCCGACAACTCGCAGATCTTTACGGTGAACGCTGACGGCGGCGACCTGCGGCAATTGACCGACGGGCAGCAGCCGGATTACAGCCCCGAATTTTCGCGAGACGGCCGGCAGATCTACTTTACGAGGGATTTTTACGGCAAGCCAAAGATATATGTGATGGACTCGGACGGCGGAAACGCTCGGCAACTCACAAATAAGAGCGGTTATGAGCTTGGACCGGCCATTTCACCCGATGGGAAAACGCTGCTCTTTTCCGCTGACCGCCTGGATGGTCGGAAAATGGGTCTCGATATTTACGCGATTGAGCTTTCGCAGCCGGATGTCGAGCATTTCGTGATCTCGCGTCCGATGCACGAGGCATCTGTCGTGTACTCGCCTGACGGTGGTCGGATCGCGTTTGTTGCACGAAGTGACGATAATGCGGAAATATACGTGGCAAACGCCGATGGTTCGGGGCTGTTGCGGATAACGCGAAATAAGGCTAACGATGGCTCACCTACGTTTTCAGCGGACGGAAAAACGTTGATATTCAGCAGCGACCGAGACGGGAAGTTTGCGATCTATCAGGTCGACATACCATGAAGGGTCGTCTTTGAAGTCGCCGAAGGGCGCGATCCCAAAAAGATAAAAGCGTCGCACCGAGTTATCGAGGCGACGCTTCTATTTTTTTCTCCGAGGGCGGCCGAAGCTGCCCCGAAGGGGGTTGGCGATAGCAGCATGTACACGCCCTTTCGCCAAATTTGTATCCCGAAGCCGCTCTGCGGAGAGTATTTTTGCTCCGGTCAGCACCCTCAAAAGTTTTACCTTAAAAGTTTCGTTCGTAAGAACGCAGTGCCGTTAGGTTTTTGTTGTGGTGGCTATTCCTCCACCGCCGGTTACGTCCCCGGCAACGAGGCCCGACCGATCCCGAAGGATAATCGAGCGGCGTAGCACCCAGTAGGCTGATCGTTTCCCGTGGGCGTTGATCGTTTTTATCCGAGCAACTCGAGTGATCTTTCGATCTCTCTAGCAAGCCTTTCGGCTTCGGCTCCGAGCGTTCCAAGCAGCGGCTTTCCGCTCCTACTGCTCACAAGTTGTGCGTCACCGCACCTACTCCACCTCTCGGTGCCGGTC
>DASXPW010000298.1:0-3246 GCA_036493385.1 Pyrinomonadaceae bacterium | reverse complement strand
CGCGCGATCGATGTCGCTGACTGGCACGCCGAAAACATCGGCGGAAACGTCTATCTGATATCAGGCCGCACCCAACCCGGCCTCTCTGTCCGAACGCAGGGCCGCGAACCGATCTACTCTGGCTCAGACGGAAGTTTTAGGCTCCAGGTCTCGACACCGTCTGCCGTGGCCGCGATCGAGTTTAGCGATGACCGCGGCAATCGGACCGGCTTTGTCCTCTCGCTGCAAACCGCGAAAGTTGTGCGAAAATATTAGCGGGAGGCTGCGGCCATCGCGACACATCACGCACACGACCATCAACGACGAACGGAAGCAAGCCTGAACCGGCTCAAGATCGTTGCCGGTCTGACGTTTGTCTACATGATCGCCGAAGGTGTCGGCGGCTGGCTGACCAACTCGCTGGCGCTCATAGCCGACGCAGGGCACATGTTTACGGATGTCGTGGCCCTCGGCCTTACGCTGGCGGCAGCATGGTTCGCGACTCGGCCCGCGACGGAAAACAAGACTTACGGCTATTACCGGCTAGAGATATTAGCCGCATTTGCGAATGGGATATTTCTTGTCCTACTCTCGTTCCTGGTCATTTATGAAGCGATCCAGCGTTGGTACACGTCGCCTGACATCCTCGCGCTTCAATTCACCTTGATCGCCACGGGTGGACTATTCGTTAATCTGGCCTCGGCTTACCTTCTTAGCTCTTCACACGACCACGACATCGGTTTAAGGGGCGCTTGGCTTCACATCATGGGCGATCTTTTGGGGTCGATCGCCGCGATCCTTGCCGGTCTAGCGATCATGGCCTTTGACTGGCTGTGGGCCGATGCTCTCGGCAGCATCATTATCAGCGCGATTGTCATCTACGGAGCGTGGCGCCTGATCATGGACTCGGTCAATGTCCTTCTCGAAGGCACCCCGCGGCATATTGATCTGAGAGCAGTCGAATCGGCGATACTCGAGACAGGCGGTGTGAGTGGTGTTCATGACCTTCATGTGTGGACGATCTCATCCGGCATTGATGCAATGTCTGCGCATATTAGCCACCACGAGGGGGTCACACATTCTGACCTGCTAAACGATATTCGTCAGCGGCTTCATGATCGTTTTGGACTCGAACATCTCACGATCCAGATCGAATCTCATGAGCTTGAGACTGAAGCTCTCTACGTCTGCGATATGGGAACGCGATGTTTTGAGCCTACTGATCGCCAACTTGAAAAACGACACGCCCAGAGCGGCACCGTCTAACCGCGACAAATGCCCAGCATAGATCTTAAATACGGCCGCACTTCGATTCCGGTGGAACACGACGGATCACGGTTTGCCGTTCTCGGTTCCGACCGGCATAAAGAGCCGTTGAGCGACGCCGAGATCGGAGCAAGGCTGGACGAGCCGATCGATTCATTGCCGATCGACGATCTTATTCGATCGGGCGATCGCGTTTTGCTCGTAGTTTCGGACGCGACGCGTCAAACGGGCGCCGGCCAAATCGTAAATCTACTCGTCCGCCGACTGATCGCCAACGGCTCCCAGCCCGCTGATATAAACATCATTTTCGCAACTGGGATTCACCGCCGTGTGACCAACGAAGAACGGATCGCGATACTTTCGCCGTTTATTGTTCAGCGAATAAAGACAATAGATCACGACGCGAGTGACCCGATCAAGAACTTTAGGATGGGCGAGACCTCGAGTGGCATTCCAGTTGAATTGAATTGGACGCTAACCGAGTATGACCATGTCGTCCTCATCGGTGGCGTGACGTTTCATTATTTTGCGGGTTTCACCGGCGGGAGAAAGCTCATCTGTCCGGGACTCGCATCGGCGAAAACTATCGGGGCGACGCATCGCCTGGCATTTGACTGTGAGACGATGGATCGACGACTGGGAGTCGGAACGGGTCTGCTTGATGGCAATGCCGTGCACGAGGCCTTTGTCGAAGCCGCCTCATTTGCAAAGCCGTCGTTTGCCGTCAACACGATAGTCGACGATCTGGGGCGTGTGATCGACCTTTATAGCGGCGACTGGGCCTCGTCGCATCGCCGAGCGTGTGAAGTTTACGCCGAGGCTTATACGGTGCCCATCGAGGAGAAAGGCGATGTTGTGATCGCGAGCTGCGGCGGATATCCACTGGATATAAATCTTATCCAGGCGCACAAGGCACTCGAGGCGGCCGCTGCCGCGTGTCGGGACGGCGGCACGATAATCCTGCTTGCCGAATGCGACGACGGACTCGGCCGCGCCGATTTTCTCGATTGGTTCGATGCGCAAGATAGCTCCGCTCTTGCTCAAAAGCTGTGCGAAGCGTATCAGGTGAACGGGCAAACGGCCTGGAGTCTGCTGAAAAAAGCCGAGCGGTTCGACATCCAGCTCGTATCAAAACTTGATAAGGAAATGACCCTAAAAATGCGACTCTCGCGCACAGAACCCAGCGCCGTTCAACAAATGATCGACAACGCATCGAGCGGCTACATCATTCCACTCGGCGCAAAATTTCGGATCGTTTGAGTGACTCTATTTTAACTTTACGTTAAAGGTGCGAGCGATCGAGTCGGTCTGGTTGCGAATGGATTTCAGTCGATCACGGTCGCCTGTAATTCGCAAAACGTAAACAGTAGTGTCGTTTGCTCTGAGGAAATAGTAGCGGCCGCTGTTGCTGCGACCTGAGCTAACATACTCAAAGTTAAAAACGCTGCCCCGAAAATTTCCCGAGAAATTCTCTTCTTTGCCTGCGACAAAACCCTGAAAAAATTGCACTTTTGCTTCTTCGTCGTGGATCACGTCACTAAGAGGCTCATCTTTTGGAATTGATAGTTTACGCACGCTCAAGAGAGCGATGCGACGGTCGTTATAGACGTACTCAACGTTCGGGCTCGTTGCGGACGGCTTTGAGATCATTTTCCATGCGGCTTCCGGAAGCATGAAGGTATATTCGACGTTTGGGTCGCTAAAGGTGGCGGACTGCGAGAAAACCGTCAGCGAGGCGGCGGCCAGAACGACCACAAACAGAATTATCCTGTGTGTTTGTAACATTTAAGACAATAGCTCCGCGATATCCGTATTCTAGCTTAGATGGATCAGAAATACGACCATTTGGATGATGCGTCCGATCAAGTTGTTGCACAGGTCGAATCAGGACACAGCGACAGAACGCGAATTATTTCGCCATTGGTTCTCGATGAGGCGTCTAAGATTTCGGCGGCCAGATCGAATTTAAGTTAAAATTGAGGCCCTTTCCATATGAAGACG
>DASXPW010000297.1:0-3020 GCA_036493385.1 Pyrinomonadaceae bacterium | reverse complement strand
CAGCTTGCCTCTTTTCTTTTCTTTTCCATACAAATTTGGCCTATAATTCGACTGTTATGAACGATGTTGGTTTACAAAAACCTACGCCGCGGCATTTTCCAGTCTCCGTCGAGATGTATCACGTTATGGCCGAGAAAGGTGTTTTTCAGCCGACGGACCGTGTCGAACTTATCGGAGGAGAGATCTTTGAAATGTCGCCTATCGGCTCGCTACACGCTCGGTGCGTTAAATTTCTGTCCGACTTCCTAATTTCCCGGTTTAGTGGTACCCATATTTGTCGGGGTTCAGGACCCGATCCTTTTGGCGGACGACAGCGAACCGCAACCGGACATTTCCATCATCAAATTTCGCGATGACTTTTACAAAAATGCCCATCCGACCGGGACCGATACCCTGTTAGTGATCGGGGTCGCTGACTCAAGCGCTGAATTTGACCGTTCGGTAAAGTTTCCGAAATATGCCGCTGCCGGCATTCCCGAGGCATGGCTTGTCGACCTCCCATCCGAACATATCGAAGTACATTCCGAGCCAAAGGAAAGCACTTACGGCGTCGCCAGGATCTATCAGCGTGGCGAAGAGGTCGTTTCGGAAATCGAAAACGAAATAAGGCTCGCAGCGGACGATATCCTCGGGTAAACCAGTCGTCGCCGAGTAAAATGCGGATTTAAAATGAAAATTGAGCCCGAAACGATCCGGGCTCAATTTTTTGTGTTCGGTCAAGAACTAATACGGAAGCGGTATGCCGAAAACGCTTCGATTGCCGTATCGACTGTTGCGCCCGTTGTTGTTCCGACGATTCCGGTCATAGCCTTCCTGATAGCCGCGGTTGTAGCCGTCGCTGTAGGCCCGTTGCAGCTCGCCGCCGCCGCGACGATTATTTCCGTAGCCGCCATAACCGCCATTGTTGCCATAGTTACCGTTACCGCCATTGCGATACGTACCTCGGCGATTTTTTGCGTCGTTTTTACCCTCTTGGTAGCCGTGCTTGTAACCCTTGTCATATGCCTTTCGCATATCGTTACTGCTGACGCGGCCATAGCCGCCGTTGCCGTAATAGCCGTTGTTGCCGTTGTTGCCGCCTCGGTCCCAGGGCGCCTGCGCACTGGTATTAATGCTTGCAAACAGCAGTACCGCACATGCAAAGACGATCAGCATCAATCCAATATTTTTATGAGATGTTTGTACCTGCATAGATGTGAGTAAATCCCTCCGCTGGACTCGCACCGCAAAATCCGTGCCCGTCGATCAATTGTTGTAAAATTGGGCATTTTTACGAGGCTAAGTCTCCAGTTTTAACGAATTCGTATGACAGCCTGACGATTTGGTAAACAAAGTAAGGCCCGGCCGGGGCCTTTAACAGCCTCCGGCCGGGTGCTTGCGAGTGAGGACGATCTCGGTTAGAAGGGTCGACGTCCGCCCCGATCGTTTCGATGCTGGCTCATTGTCTGCTGGTAGCCGGCATTGAAGCCATTCTGATACGCCTGACGAACTTGACCGTTCCGGCCAACGCCGCCAAAGTTTCCGTAACTGCCGTTAAAGGCCCCGCCGTTCCAACCTCGGCCGCGTCGGCTGCGAAGCTCGCTCATTGCCTTTTGCTGTCCGGCCGAAAAGCCGCTCTGATAGGCCTGCTTGACTGCACGGTCCGTTATTCCCCGATCGCCACGCCAATTTTGGTCGTCGCGGTCGTTGCCGCGCCGCTCGTCCGTAACGCGGCCGTTATCGCGATAGTCGCGGCTCTGAGCGCTAACACTCGTGCCGGTCATCAATAACATTCCAAACGCGAGCGCAAATGCGACCGCGAAACCATTTATAATTTTGTTGAATTTCCCTTTTCTCATTTTCGTGACTTCTCTGAAGCCTCCCGACGACCTATTCCGCAAAGCACGTGCCACGGCTGTAAATATTGTGAGCAAAGGAGCTTTTACACTTCCTTACACTCCATCAATACCAATTGGTATGCACTTGTTGGTTTTACGTAAGGTGCGCTCCCGGCATAAAGGATCACATATATTGCTACTTGCTCCACTTGTCCCACGCCGCCTTTGCGATCCGGGCGATCACGGCGTCGCGGGTCTTGTCATCGGCGGGAGAATCGGAGACGAACACAGCGACGGCGAGGTGTTTGCCGTTTGGTAGATCGATTATGCCGATATCATTTGTGGCTGAGGTGATGCCGTCTTTGGTCCCGCCCGTTCCGGTTTTGTGAGCGACAACGGTTCCGTTCGGCAAAAAGCCCTTAATGCGATTCGGGCCGGTGACGACATTCGTCATAAAGTCGACCAAAACCTTATCTTCCTCGCTCGCCGAAAGGTCGTTTTCGCGGCTCGTCTTTTGGAAGTAACGAAGCACCTCTACCGCCGCAACGGGCGTCGCCCAATTCTGATACTGAACGTTCCAATCCGCGCCCATTTCCTTTTCGGTGTTAACGACCTTTATGTCTTCTATCCCGATCGCAGACAGGTAACGCTGCGCTTCGACCGGGCCGCCGAGGACGCGCAGGAGAACATCGCTTGCCGTGCCGTCGGACTCAACCAACGCAAGACGGATCAGCTCGCGGATCGTAAACACGCCGCCGTTTGGGTTCTTGTCCCGCAAAGGGCTGGCCTGTCCCTGTCGAACAAAATCAGCCGGCGTGACGCCGATCTGCTCATCCAGAGCATGATCGTCCTGTCTGATCTGGTCCATTATCGCCATCGAGATGGGCAGCTTGTAGACCGACTGCATCGGGTAGTGACCGTCGGCGTTCAATAGCGCCGCGTCGCCTGTCTCGAGTACGACCGCGGCCGCTCCGACCTTGCCTTTCGCGGCCTTGGCGATCTCGGCAAACTGCTTTTCCAGCTCCGCGTCACGCTTGAGATCGAGCTTCGGCAGCGGCGTCACCGCAGGCGCCGGCGGCGGCGTCGGAAACTCAGTAGGGATATCGGTTTTATAGCTGCAGGAAACTAGAAGAGCACAAATGATCAGAGTGATGGATCTCATTGGACAAAGATATTATCACGGAGTTTCATAAGGTCTGCCGG
>DASXPW010000296.1:0-3068 GCA_036493385.1 Pyrinomonadaceae bacterium | reverse complement strand
CTTTATGGAGGTCTCGCAAAAGTACACGGAATCGATGATCGAAGGGCTCGCTGCAGACAGCGGCTTTGCGGTCAAACAGAATTTCTTCGACAGCCGAAATTACTATTGCGATTCGCTTTGGCAGTTGTCAGAACCGCCTGCGTAACACTGCCCCTACCGATAAACTACATCGGCCGGGGGCCCCGGACGTGGGCGGCCCAGACTATGAACTTCACGATCCTTCGTTTCGACTCGATCGATTCCACGAATACCGAAGCGTTAAAACGCGCTCGAGACGGCGCGGATGAGGGCGTGTGTGTCGTCGCAAAACAACAAACCGCCGGGCGTGGGCGGCATGGCCGCGTCTGGGAGTCGCCCGATTGCGCTGGCCTGTATCTGAGTATTGTCCTGCGGCCGAAGACGGAGCCAAAATATTTGCCTCTTATCACGCTTGCGGCGGGCGTAGCAGTTCATGACGCCTTAACAGAGATCGGACTAATGCCCGATATCAAATGGCCGAACGACGTGCTTGTGAACGAGCGCAAGATCAGCGGCATTCTGGCAGAGATGTGCGAAAACAGGTCTGGCGTCGCCGTTATTGTCGGGATCGGCATCAATCTGACGTCGAACAACTTCCCGGCCGAGATATCGGAAAACGCAACGTCTATTGAGGCCGAGCTCAAGCGGAAGATCGCTTCGCACGACCTGGAGGCTCCGCTTCTGAAATATTTTGACAATTTCTATAGCCTGTTGATCGGCGATCGCGGACCCGAGAACATCTTAGACGAGTGGAATCGTAGGTCGTCATACGCGAAAGGCAAAGGCGTCCGAGTTGCAACCGAAAATGGGCCCATTACCGGCATCACCGACGGTCTTGAGACTAATGGCGCGCTTAGGGTCCGAACCAATGGCGGCGCGATCGCGATCGTACAGGCGGGCGATGTGCAGCTCCTCAGAGAAGGAACTGATTGAACTTTACTGGTTAACGGTGTAGAGTTTTCGTATCAGCTTTACCTACTGTAATGAGTAACGAATTTGAGTTCATGCCCGACTTCGATTTCGAAGAGGAATTTAGCGACGAAAGCGGTGATTTCGACGATTTTGACGATGACGATGATGGCGACGTCACAACCCGCACGGCCGTCCTGAAAAAGAATGGAATGGTCGCGTTGCTTTGTGTTAAGACTGCCGGCGACGGCGCGACAGTTTGCCGCGTTGACCCGCGCGAAGACCGCCCGTCGATACAGTTTTACGACGACTCAGATGCGGCTATAACATGGTTTACGCGTAGCCTCAGATCAAGCAAAAAGAACGGCTGGCAGGTCGTGTACGACGGGTTGCCGCTTCAAGGATAGAGTTGTCGGTACCGCCTACGGTAGTGGGCGGGGCTTTAGTACTTCCCCACCCGCTACCGCAGGTGGTACAGACCTGCGATGCTCCTCGCCGTTGACATCGGAAACAGCTCGATAAAATTCGGCGTTTTCGAGCAGGACACATTCACCACCAAATTTTCCATTCCGACAGATCGTGAATACACGGCCGAAGACATTGCCGGCCATGTCGGGGATCGTCTTCCAAACGTGGTTGACGCTGCGATCGTTTGTTCGGTGGTGCCGGAGGTCGACAGAGCGGTGAACGAATACATTGAGAATTCCTTTCACGTCAAACCGCGATTTGTGCTTTCGACCGACGATCTCGGCCTAAAGATAAACTTCAACGTTGAGACGACCGGTACCGATCGGCTTGTGAACTCATTTGCAGCGGCTGAAAAATATGGCAAGCCGTGCATTGTCGTCAGCCTAGGCACTGCCACAACCATCGACGTCGTAAACAGAGAGGGAGAGTATCTGGGCGGGCTGATCGCTCCGGGCATGAAAGTCAGCGCCAGGGCCTTGTCGCTGGCGGCTTCAATGCTGCCGGAAGTTGAGCTACGAAAGCCGGAACATGTCATAGCCAAAACGACCGCAAGCGCAATTCAGTCGGGAATAGTTTATGGACAGATCGCGATGGTTTCCGGGCTTCTCGAACGCATCATTCGCGAGCTTGGCTTTAAACCAACGATCATCGCCACCGGCGGTTTTGCCAACCTCATCGCCAACGAGATCGATCTGATCGACACCGTTGACCCTGACCTGACGCTCGAAGGTCTTAACCGGCTCGCGCGAGACCAATAACTTCACGCCGAATACGTCGGCAGATATTTCGGTGGCTTTCGCTCCTTTGTCGCTTGTTCGAACGCATACGCCGCCTTGATCAGTGTTGGCTCAGAGAACGCCGGCCCAAAGAAAGACATCCCGGCGGGCAATCCCTGAACGTATCCGGCCGGAACAGTGATATTCGGATATCCTGCAACGGCCGCCTGCGATGAGCTCTCAAAAACGCCGCAGTCGCCGCCGATCAAGTCCGTGTACCAGGCCAAACCGCCCGACGGAGCGATAAAAAGCTCAACGCCATATTTCTTAACGGCAGCATCTATGCCATTGTCCTGCGTCGCGAGTTTGCTTTGCAACAAGGCCAGCCGATACGCACGTTCATTCAGATCGCCTTTTGCCTGCGCTTTGATAAATATCTCCTGGCCGAAATATGGCATCTCCTTATCGGCGTTCTTGTTGTTGAATTCGATCAGGTCGGCGAGCGTGCGGTTCTGCCCGCCGCGTCCGGCGAGATATTTATTTAGGTCGGCCTTGAATTCGTAGAGCAGCACGTCAAGCTCGGCGTCACCGAATGTTTCGAGCTTTGGAAACTCGACATCCACAAGCGTCGCACCGCCGTCCTTGAAAACCTGCAGCAGCGGCTCGATCAATTTGTCGACCTTGTCGTTTCGACCCCAATACTGCCGAGCGACTCCGATTTTCGTTCCGCGAAGGCCGTCCTTTTGCAGAAATTGTGTATAGTCCTTTTTCTGGGCCGTCGCCGCGGACGTGATCGAGTCTGCCGGGTCGCTGCCGGCCATGACGGTCAGCAGCGTGGCAGCATCGGACACCGTCCGGCACATCGGACCGGCCGTGTCCTGGCTATGCGCGATCGGGATAATGCCGGAACGCGGGATAAGCCCGAGCGTCGGTTTGATCCCAACGATGCCGCACGTT
>DASXPW010000295.1:0-5733 GCA_036493385.1 Pyrinomonadaceae bacterium | reverse complement strand
AAACCTGAAACGTGAAACTTGAAACCTGAAACCAAATAGCTACTTGCTGTATAGCTCAACGATCAACTGCTCGTTGATATTCGGATCTATGTCCTCACGCTTCGGTGAACCCGCGACACTCACCGTCATCTCCGCTCCCGCGGCGTTGATCCAGTTTGGACGACCGCGGCCAACCGCTGTCGACCACGCTGCGTCCACATGTGCATTCTTTTGGCTCTTTTCTTTAACGGTCACAACGTCTCCGACCTTTACCTGAAAGGATGGAATGTTGACCTTTCGGCCATTGACCGTAACATGTCCGTGATTTACGAGCTGGCGCGCCTGGCGACGTGATGTTGAGAATCCTGACCGGTAAACGACGTTGTCGAGGCGCTTTTCGAGCATGAAAAGCAGGTTTTCACCTGTAACGCCCTTTTGCCTGAGCGCCTTTTCAAAGTAGTTGCGGAACTGCTTCTCAAGAATGAAATACATCCGCTTTACTTTCTGTTTTTCGCGAAGCTGCTGGCCATAACCGGCAAGCATCTTTCTACGAGCGGCGCCGTGCTGTCCCGGCGGATTCGTTCCGCGTTTTTCGATCGCGCAAGAAGGCTTAAAGCAACGATCGCCTTTCAAAAATAACTTACCACCTTCGCGGCGGCAGATCCTGCACACCGCATCTCTATATCTAGCCATTTATTATTTGTCTGCCTCCGTTATTGAACGGAAAAGTTTACAGGCCAGCGGCCCTTCGTCCTTTCGATATTATGTTTTGAGTTCCAGCTTTAGCTGGCAGGCCGCCCGAAGGCGGTACTCCAAACGATCAAACTCTTCGCCTCTTCGGCGGTCTGCAGCCGTTGTGCGGGATCGGCGTCGCGTCGCGGATCGACGTCACCCGAATGCCGGCCTGACTGATCGCGCGGATCGCCGACTCACGGCCGCCGCCCGGACCTTTCACTCGCACCTCGACCTCACGCATTCCGGCATCCAGGGCCTTCCGGGCGGCCTCGCTGGCAGCCTGTTGGGCCGCGAACGGAGTCCCTTTGCGTGAGCCGCGAAATCCGCGAGCGCCCGATGATGACTGAGCAACAAGGTTGCCGTTGGTATCGGTGATCGAGATCATCGTGTTATTGAACGACGCCGCAACGTGAACGATCCCGATCGGAATGTTCTTTTTCTCTTTCTTCTTGTAGACCTTTTTCTTTGGTGCTGCCATAAAAACAGTTGTCAGTTGCCAGTGGTCGGTGGTCAGTTATTTCATCCGCAAACTGCCAACCGCCAACTGCAAACTACTTCTTACCCGGTGCTTTCTTCTTCGCCACCGCGGCTTTCCTCGGGCCTTTACGCGTGCGCGCATTTGTATGAGTGCGCTGCCCGCGTACCGGAAGGCTCCGGCGATGCCGAAGGCCTCGATAGCTGCCTATGTCCATCAATCGCTTGATGTCCATTTGGACCCTCTTCCTGAGGTCACCCTCGATCTCACCCTGAGCATCGATGATCGTACGGATCTTATTCAGTTCGTCTTCGCTAAGATCGCGGATCTTAGCGTCAAGGTTGACGCTCGCCTCGTTCAAGATCGATGTCGAACGCGATCTTCCGATCCCGTAAATATAGGTCAAGCCGATCTGCGCTCTCTTATTTGGTGGTAAATCAACTCCTGCTACACGAGCCATATTTCTTTCTATGTTTGACTTGAAACTTCAAATTTCAAATTCGAGATATTCTATCCCTGGCGCTGCTTATGTTTCGGGTTATCACAGATGACCCGCACGACACCCTTACGATGAATGATCTTGCATTTATCGCAGATCTTTTTAACTGAAGGACGGACTTTCATAATTCCCTCTTACTTGTAGCGATACGTGATCCGGCCACGGCCCAGGTCATAAGGCGAAAGTTCGACCAAAACCCTATCGCCCGGCAGAATGCGAATAAAATTCTTCCGCATCTTACCGGAAATATGTGCCAGCACTTCATGCTCGTTGCCTTCGACCGCGACTTTGAACATCGCGTTCGGGAGCGTCTCAAGCACAGTGGCGGTCACCTCTATCGCCTCCTCTTTGGACATACCAAAAAGCCAACTTATCGTTCAGTTGGACAAACTGTTGATGTTATCCTTTTTTATTCCCTTTTTCAAGTCACGGCACGGCACTTGCCGCTAGAGCCGCATTTCTGGCTCGCTTTTGTTCCTTCGTAAGCGTCAGGACCTCAGGTCCGCCCGGCAATACGGCCAGCGTATGCTCGAAATGGGCCGACGCCCTGCCGTCCAGCGTCACAACCGTCCAGCCGTCGGATAGTGTCCGAGTTTCGGCCGTACCAAGATTCAGCATCGGCTCAATTGCGAAACAATAGCCCGCACGGATCTTGTCACGGGTGCCGCGGCGGCCATAATTTGGGATCTGCGGCGCTTCGTGCATCGCCCGCCCGATCCCGTGACCGGTGTAATCCCGGACGATGCCATAGCCAAATTTCTCGGCATGCTGCTGAATCGCCCACCCGATATCGCCTACGCGATTACCCAGTACGCATTGTTCTATCCCCAGCTCGAGACACTCTTTAGTAATCCGAACAAGTTGCTCCAATTCTTCCGAGATCTCGCCTACCGGGACGGTGATCGCAGTGTCCCCGACGAAACCCTGATAGGTCGCCGCCATATCGAGCGAGCAAATGTCACCCACTTTCAGCGGTTCGGGCTTTGAAAAACCATGGACGATCTCATCGTTTACAGACGCGCATATCGCGAAAGGAAATCCGCGGTAGCCGATGAACGTCGGTATCGCACCTGCGTCGCGGATCATTCGGTCGGCGGCGTCGTTGAGGTCTTTCGTTGAAACGCCCGGCTCGACCATGCCGCGCAAAGTCTCGCGGACCTCGGCGATCAACTCTCCGACGGCGCGCATCTTATCAAGATCTTTTTCCGACTTTGCGTAGATCATTCTCGAATTGAAGGCAAGACCTCTATACAAACTTTTCAATCTGCCGGTAAATGTCCTCAACATCACCTGTACCGTCTATCATTTCGAGCCGACCGGTGCGCTCGAAATGATGGAGCAGCGGGGCCGTGTTAGTTTCATATGTCTCGAGCCTCGTGCGGACACTCTCCTCATTATCGTCGCTTCGACGAACGAGTTGCGTATCCGGATGCAGATCGCAAACATTGTCGAACTTTGGCGGTTTCGAATAAATATTATAGATCTCGCCGCAGATCGGGCACGTCCGACGCCCGGTCAACCGGCGAAGCAACTCCTCTCTCGGCACATCTATCTCGACCGCCTGTATATCTTTTCCCTGCTCGCGCGCCAGGTCCTCAAGCTGCGCTGCCTGGACCGCGGTTCGCGGATAACCATCAAGTACGTAAGTACCTTTTACGTCCGGCCGCATCGTCCGGTCGCGGACGATGCGATAGGTAACGTCATCAGAAACGAGCTTGCCCGACGCCATGATCGACTGAACCTCGCGTGCAAGCGGTGTGTCGAGCGTTTTCATCTCACGGAACATATCGCCGGTGGAGATCTGCCGAATGCCTCTTCGCTCTTCCAAAAGCCGCGCCTGAGTGCCTTTGCCGGCTCCGGGCGCTCCGATCAATACAATGATCTTTTCCATCAAAATTTATAGCCACAGAGTACACAGAGCAAGAACGAATAGGTCCTTCGTGCTCTCTCCGTGCCCTCTGTGGCAAAAATTGG
Source organism: Pyrinomonadaceae bacterium (assembly GCA_036493385.1). GTDB lineage: Bacteria > Acidobacteriota > Blastocatellia > Pyrinomonadales > Pyrinomonadaceae > OLB17. The sequence goes on along the minus strand of DASXPW010000295.1, from coordinate 2,071 downwards.
TCTAAGAACGACGTCCGCGAAGCTGTGAGCCGGCGCCCAAAAATCCTTCGTAGTTGCGCATCACGAGCTGCGCCTCGATCTGGGCCACCGTGTCCATCGCCACACCGACGAGGATCAGCAGTGAAGTGCCACCGAAATAGAATTGATAGCCGAGGCCGGTCGGGATCCAATTCAAGCCAGGCGTGGCGCTCATAAAGTTATCAACTGCCGTACCGATGAACGGAAGCCGAGCGACCTTAAAGCCGCTAAGCAGGAGCTGCGGCACAAACGCGACGAATGCCAAGTAGATCGCTCCGACGGTTGTAAGCTTTGTCAGGCTCGCATTGAGATATTCCGCGGTTGGCGCCCCGGGCCGGATCCCCGCAATAAAGCCTCCGTGCTTTCGCAGATTGTCGGCTACATCGTCTGTGTTAAAGATGATCGTAATGTAAAAGAAAGTGAACAAAACGATCAGCGATAAAAAGACCAGCTCGTAGTACGGGTCGCCGCCGTGAAACTGCTGAAAGAACATGTAGACCTTGGTCCAAGTCGAGTTTGGGTCGTTTGGATCAGGCGGCAACGCGGAAAACACGGTCTGCGGCATCGCCAGAACTGAGGAAGCAAAAATGACGGGGATAACGCCGCCCATGTTTATTTTCAAAGGCAAGCTCGTTTCCTGGCCTCTGAATGTCTGCGACCCAACGCGTCGACTGGCATATGAGATGGCAATATTTCGCCGAGCAGACTCCACATAAACGATCAGGGCGATCAATGCAATAAGTGCCACCACGAGAAAAAGAACACCAAGTGTCGATGTCCAGTCACCGCCCTTAACTCGATCGGACACCTGCGCCAATCCTCTCGGGAGACCGATGACAATACCGGCGAAGATCAAAAGCGAGATGCCGTTGCCGACTCCGCGTTCGGTGATCTGTTCGCCGAGCCACATGACAAAGATGGTCCCGGTCGTGAGCGTGATCACGATCATCGCAGTCGGCCACCAGCCGTCCGCGATAATATTGTTTTTATGCAGCCAGGTGGCGACAAAGAATGTCTGGACCGCACATAGGACGACTGTCATGTATCGCGTCCATTGATTCATTTTCTGCCGGCCAACCTCGCCTTCTTCCTGGATCTTTTTAACCGCAGGCGAAAGCACGGGCAGGAGCTGCATGATGATGGACGCCGTGATATACGGCGTTACGCCGAGCGCAAAAAGAGAGATCGTCCGGAAATTGCCGCCGGAGAAAAGGTCAAGCACGCCAAGGAGCGTTCCCGCCACATCGCTCCAAACCTGTTCAAGCCGCACTTTATCGATTCCCGGAGCAGTAACGTGTCCACCGAATCGGTACACCGCCAGGAGCGCCAAAGTAAAAAAGATGCGTCGCCTGAGCTCCGGCACCTTGAACATGTTCTGGACGGCTAGAAAAAACTTCTCCATATGATTTATGTTCTGAGTTCCAACTTTAGTTGGCTAACTCGAACAAAAAGCCAGCTAAAGCTGGAACTCAACTATGACGCGGCTACGGCGGCCTTTTGTATCTCGCTTGCGCTGCCGCCCGCCTTCTCGATCTTGTCCTTGGCGGCCTTTGTAAACCGATGTGCCGAGATCTTTAGTGATTTCGTAACGTCGCCATTACCGAGGATCACAAGATCGTGTTTTGCCTTCTTGATCAATCCGCGTTCATGCAGAACCTGGGGCGTGACTTCGTCGCCCGCATTAAAGCTTGCCTCGATCTTCGCAAGGCTGATCTCTACCCACTGCTTCTTAAAGATGTTTGTAAAACCTCGCTTGGGAAGCCGCCGTTGAAGCGGCATCTGACCCCCCTCAAACCCAGGTCGGCTCGAATATCCAGATCGCGATTTCTGACCCTTGTGTCCTCGACCCGAAGTTTTTCCCAAGCCGGAACCCGGACCACGGCCGACGCGCTTTTTCTTATGGGTCGAGCCTTTAGCGGGGCGTAAATTATTGAGTGATAATGCCATGCTATTTCCCTGAAATTAATTGTATTAGTAATTACTGATCAACTGCCAAAAGCGCTATTCCACGATCCTAAGTAAATGCGGGACCTTTGCAACAATGCCGCGCATC
>DASXPW010000294.1:0-9361 GCA_036493385.1 Pyrinomonadaceae bacterium | reverse complement strand
CGATAAGGAAGACTTTTTGCCGCTGTCCTTCACCCACGAAGTTGAAGAACTCCTCACTTTGGCCGCGTAAATAAATTCAAATGTGCGGCATCGCCGGTTGGATAAACCTCGATCAATCTGACATTAACAACAGCGCCGAAGCCGTGCTTCACGCAATGTGCGAGCGGATCGTGCATCGCGGGCCGGATTCCGAAGGCGTGTGGCTTGATGATCAGGTTGCGCTCGGCATGCGGCGGCTGTCGATCATCGACCTTAAGACCGGCAACCAGCCCGTTTTTAACGAAGACCGTTCGGTCGTCGCAATGCAGAACGGCGAGCTTTATAACTATCGCGAAATCCGTGCCGACCTCGAGAGACGCGGGCACAAGTTCACGACCCAAACCGATACCGAGATCATCCCGCACCTTTACGAAGAATACGGCGAGGCCTTTGTCGAACGGATCAACGGCATGTTTGCGATCGCGCTGTGGGATTCGCGAAAGCGGCGATTCATTTTGGCCCGCGACCGTTTTGGCGAAAAGCCGGTTTACTACGGAGTTTTCGACGGCAAGCTGATCTACGCTTCTGAACCAAAATCAATACTTGCGCACCCATCGGTCAAAGCAGAGATCGATCTCGACGCACTGCGCCATTACCTCTCGTTCGACTATGTGCCCGCTCCAATGTCTATCTACAAAGGCATTTATAAGCTGCCCGCCGCTCACATCCTTACAGTCGAAAACGGCGAGGTAAAAACGCGTAGATATTGGAAGCTCGATTTTCATAAAAACGGCAATGTCCCGTCGATCGAAAAGGCCGCCGCCGAGCTTCGAGAGCTTTTGTCCGATGCCGTTCGGATGCGCCTCGCGTCTGACGTACCGCTTGGCATTTTGCTTTCCGGTGGCATCGATTCTTCGACCGTCGCGGCCTTTGCCGCTCAGCATGTGACTGAGCGGGTAAAGACCTTTTCGATCGGTTTCGAGGAAGACTCATTCGATGAGTCGAAATATGCTCGTCTCGTCGCAAAACATCTTGGGACAGAGCATTATGAAGACCGCCTTAGCGCTGATAAGGCGGGCGATCTCATCACAGAGATCGGAGAATGGCTGGATGAGCCGTTGTCCGACGGTTCGCTGATCCCGACCTATCTGCTATCGCGTTTCGTCCGCCAGCATGTCACGGTAGCGCTGGGCGGCGACGGCGGCGACGAGCTTTTTGCCGGCTACCCGATGTATGTCGCGCACAAGATGGCGGCGGTTTACGGCTCGATACCAAGAGTTTTACGTTCAGGCGTCATTGAACCGATCGTAAACGCCCTGCCGGTGTCGACACGCAATATGTCCTTCGATTACAAGGTCAAGCGATTTATCCGCGGAACTCATCTCGACACGGTCACGCGCCATCACACGTGGTTCGGCTCGTTCTCGATCGCGCAGCAGAATGAGTTGCTCCGGCCGGAGGTTCTGGCGGCGACAAATGATGACATCTATCAAGGCCCACGGTCGCTCGTTGACCAGATCGACAGCCGGAACGTGACCGAACAGATGCAGTACGTTGACATCAACTACTATCTGGCCGAAGACATTCTTACTAAAGTCGACCGCGCCGCGATGTCGGTTTCGCTTGAGACACGGGCACCGTTTCTCGACCCGCGCGTCGGGCAATTTGCCGCGTCGATCCCGGCCGAATATAAGCTTCGCGGGCGAAAGGGGAAGTACATTCTCAAACAGGCTGTCAAAGATCTGCTGCCGCCAGAGATCCTGTCGCGGCCCAAGAAAGGCTTTGGCATTCCGATCGCCGAATGGCTCAAGGGCCGCCTCAATCCGCTTCTCAACGACATGCTGGCGCCGGAGCGCCTCGCGCGTCAGGGAATCTTTAACCCCCAGTTCGTTCAACAAATTATCAAAGATCACGCGACCGGACGCGCGAGCTATCACAAGGAGCTGTGGACGCTGCTCGTCTTTCAGCTCTGGTTTGACAACTTTCTGCCGGTTTCAGATTGACCTCGGTTTCAAGTATCATTTTTATTGAATGAAAACACTTTATCCAGAGATCGAGCCGTTTGACTCGGGCATGTTGAAGGTCTCTGACCTGCATACGATCCATTACGAGCGGATCGGGAATGAAAACGGCATTCCGGTGGTCTTTCTCCATGGCGGACCGGGCGGCGGCCTGATATCGACCTACCGGCAATTCTTCGACCCAAAGGCATATCACGTTGTGCTTTTTGACCAGCGTGGCTCCGGGCGGTCGACGCCGCATGCCGAGCTTCGCGAGAATACGACCTGGGACCTGATCGACGATATCGAGAAGCTTCGAGGAAAATTTGGCATCCAGAAATGGCATGTCTTTGGCGGCTCGTGGGGCAGCACTTTGAGCCTCGCCTATGCCGTAAATCATCCCGACAGATGTCTCGGGCTGATACTTCGCGGAATTTTCCTGACCCGTCGCCGCGAGCTTGAATGGTTTTACCAATACGGAGCGTCCGAGATATTTGCCGACTATTTCGAGCGGTTTCGTGACGAGATCCCGGAAGCCGAGCGTGACGATTTTATCTCGGCTTACTATAAACGGCTCACGAGCGACGACGAAAAGGTCAGATTGTCGGCTGCCCGTGCCTGGAGTGTCTGGGAAGGTGCCACGTCGAAGCTTTATCCCGATAAGGACCTGATGGAGCACTGGGAAGGCGAGCACGAAGCTCTCTCGCTGGCGCGGATCGAGTGTCACTATTTTGTGAACAACTCGTTTTTCCCGTCGGAAAGCTATCTGATCGATAACGTTGATAAGATCCAAGGCATTCCGACGGTGATCGTGCAGGGCCGCTATGATGTTGTGTGCCCAATGACCTCGGCTTGGGAACTGCATAAGGCCCTGCCTGACGCCGAATTCATCCTCGTTCCCGACGCCGGCCATTCGGTTTCGGAAAAGGGCATAACTTCGGCCCTGGTCGACGCGATGGACCGCTTTGCCCGTAAGGGAAGTGAAAAAGTTGCCGTTTAGGAGTATTATTGAGCCGGATTTGAGGTTAACTGCAAACATTTGCTCTCGCAAAGGCGTCAAAGCAGACAGGGAAAGGGCCGAGGCCCGATAATATGTTTCATCCAACGATTCTTTTCATTTTCGATAGCCCGACGCAGATCATCTTCGTTGTGATCGTTATCGTGCTTCTGTTCGGGGCCGGCCGTTTGCCTCAACTTGCGAAGTCGCTTGGCCAGTCTAAAAAAGCTTTCCGCGAAGGCATGCGCGAGGCTGAAGAGGAAGACGAGGCCGATCGGGCACGACTGGCCGCCAGCCCAACGCCTCCGCCGGCAATCTCGCAAATGAGCGACGAGGAACTTATGGCCGAAATGCGTCGACGTGTCGAATCCAAGCCGCCTCAGGCTTAACCTTTCTCACCCGTCAACAGCGTCGCCTTTATCGAAAATCTAAAGCTCAGATTTCCGTCTTCCGCGTCGATCAGCTCCGACAGCTTCTCCTTCACACGCTCCTGATCTTCATCATCAAGCGCTTGTAGCCAAACTGGCAATAGAAAATCGGCCACGAGCGGCGAGCCGATAAACGCCGCGCCATCGTCGAATTCAAAGACTTCGGTTGCGGTGTAAGTCTGCACGTTTTCCAGCCCGGCCCGGCGGCCGATCTCCTTCAGCATCGTCACCGTGGGCACTTCGCTGATCAACTGCTCGGCCGCTCGGCCGTGTTCGCCGAGGTCCTCGTTGAACAACACTTCCCAGAGCAGCGAGAATATCTCGCCAAAGCTGCCCGAGGTGACCGACAAAACACCGATATTTGCACCCATTTTCGCAACGCGGACCGTTTCGTCGACCAGCTCCACATAGCCGCTCGTCAGTGTCAAACTCGCGTCCGCGATAACCGAATCAAACGCCTCGTCCTCAAAACGGATCATCGAAAACTCGACATCCGACCTGATCGCGGCTGCCTTTTCACGGGCGATCTGCAGCATGTCTTCATCTTCGCAGGTCGCGAAAATAGCGACCTTTTCATCGAGTTTCTCGCGAAGCGAAAAGGCGTGCTCCCCCGTGCCAGCATTGATATAGAGGACATCGTCACTGTCCGACAGATCGAAATGCTTGTCGATCAGGTCAGTGAATCGCCGGGTCCATTCGGCGCCGATGTAAAGATCTCGCAAAAAGGCAAGCTCCTTCTGTGTTTTTGCCATATTGCCATTGTAAACGCGCGCCACTATCGGTCGGCAAATGCCGATGCAAACGCATCCGGAGCTGAAAGATGCTACAGTATTGCTATCGCCCGAAGCATATGCAGATCAGCCCAGAAGCAACCGTTTTTTCCGTCCTCGCGTTCGGTTTCGTGCTTGGCCTGCAGCACGCGACCGAGGCCGATCATCTGGCGGCGGTTTCGACGATCGTAAGCGAGAAGAAGAATTTGCTGACGGCGTCATTTGTCGGCGGCCTGTGGGGCATCGGGCACACGATCTCGCTTTTTGTCATCGGAATCATGGTGATTTTTCTCAAGCTCGAGCTGTCTGAGACAACGCAGGCAAGGCTTGAGGCCTGTGTCGGCGTCATGCTTGTCCTGCTCGGCCTGAGCGTGCTGCGAAAGCTTATTCGAGGCGAGAAGATCCACGTACACGTTCACGAGCACGACGGCCATCGTCACGCTCACGTGCATTCGCATGAGGGCGGGGCTGTCGAGCCGTCTCACCACCGTCTGAGCCCGCGGTCGGTCGTTGTCGGCATGGTGCACGGGCTGGCCGGCAGCGGCGCGTTTATGCTGTTTGTGCTGCCGTCGATACCGTCGACCACTCTCGCTCTGGCCTACATCGTCATCTTCGGCATCGGTTCGATCGGCGGGATGATGGCCATGAGCTTTCTCATCGGTTTGCCATTTCACTTTACTGCCGGGCGCTTTGATTTCCTTAATCGGGGCATTCGGCTCATCGCCGCCATCTTCAGCCTCGGCCTGGGCTTTACGATCATTTACGAGAAGTTGATCGCGGCTTGAACGGCCTTTGTCCGATCGCGTGTCCCGATTTTGTCTCACCCTTGTCTCGGGCTTGTCCCACGAGGTAAGTTCCTGTAACGAGTACCTTTAAGTGTCTATCTCACGTTTTTGCGAAAAGTTTTGTTTCTGTGGCCATTTGTGGCGTGATCGACGCAGTTTGTGGCCGATTCGTTCCGTATGTCGATATGTTGAAGTAAAGAAGGAGGGCCGGCAATACAACCGGTCCTTTTTATTTTATCTTGTAGGCTTTCCCGTTCCAGACGATAATGACAATACCGCCGAGGTCGTTTGCGATACTCCGGAGACCTTCATCCAGTTTGAGGTATTTCTCAGTCCCGCGCTTTACGTCCTTTGTCCCGCCGCCGTGATAGGCCGAGTCGTACCAGACGCCGCCGCGCATCTCGAAGTTTTTTCCGCCGACGCTTCGACTCAGGTCGGCTCTTCTTCCCATCGCAAGATTGCCGCCCGTCGCTAAGCCGTCAACAGTTTCATTCTGGATGGCGACGCCATTTTGCGCATTGTTTTGCTGTTGTTTAGGCCCGGCGATCTTCGACGGTGCGGTCTTTGCGGCCGAGCGCAATTCACGCTGGTCCTCGACGGATTTTTTCTTGGCGGTGTCGGCTGAGAGCGTTCGATCGTCCAGTTTGTCGGCATTCCGCTCTTTCTCAGCTTTAACGTCCCGATCGGAGGTTGACGCAGGCTCATCCTTTGGCGTCTCAGGCGACGCTTGCAGCGACGGAGCGGCAGCTACGAGTGGTTGTTGGTCTGCCGGTTTTGCCCCTGCCACATCGGTTCGCGTTTCGGGCTGCGGCGCTTCGTTTGCGGTCGTCGACGTCGTTGCGTTAGCGGAACCGACCGCGACGCCGGTTTTTGTGACGCTCTCGACGGGCGACGCTGTGTTGGAAGTAGCCGCTGAGTTAGATGCCGCCGCGTTTGAGAACCCTTGGGGGGCTTCCTCTCTGACGGTAGACGGCGCCGGTCTGTTTTCAACAGCGCGCGAGATCTCGGCGCCCGAGGTCGCTTTTTGATTCTGGTAAACAAGCAGCCCGATAAAACCGCTAAAGAAGATCACCAGGCCGCCCATCGTGTATGCGAGGTTTGAGCCTCTTAGCAGCGATCGGTACCACGGGGCTTTCACTATCGCCAGAGGCGCGGGCTTAGCCGCAAAAGCGGCCGCTGCAGCCGCTTTTTCCGGAGCAGTCGTTACAAACCCGGACAGCATTGTTCGACAGGTGTCACAGTCCGCCATATGCGCGATGTACGCAGGGCGAGCTCGCTCGGGCAAGGCATTTTCGGCAAAGGCAGCAAGCTCGTCTGCGTCTAAATGCGGTGTCGCGACCGGCGCACCGGCAACCGCCGGCGAGCCTCGCTTGGCCTTACGCAAAAGAGCGTCGATCTCCTTGTCGAATTCCAATTGCATCTCTTGATCGGCCACAGAGGACACGGAGTCAAAGCTTATGCTGATTTCTCTTCAGTGAACTCTGTGGCCAGGGCTTTCGTAACCCAAACTAAAGAACGTTTCTGACCACAAAATCTTGCAAAATAGCCGCTAACAATAACAAAGCAAACATCTTTTCAAAGCTGATGCCGAGCCCGACAGCCGTCTCGGCCAAATGTTTTTTCACTTCGCCGTCGTTCCATCCGTGCTTGGTTTTCAATGCCTTTTCAACGCCCTTGCGGACCTCGTTTTGCACTCGCACAAGCTTTCGGCTGGCAGTCGCCTCGTGATAGCCAAACACCGAGGCGATGTCCTTTAGCTTGAGGTCGTCAAAATAATACATCTTCAGGATAAGCCTGTCTTCGGGCTCAAGCGAGGCCACAGCGTGCTGCAGGGCCTCGGTAACGTCGTCCGCGGTCCGTTTGTCCGAATAGATCTCCTCCGGGTTTTCGGCGTGCGAAACGACGTGCTCGTTGGTCGCATTGTTTGACGACTCTTCCGCAAGGTTCTCAAATTCCCGCGTCTCTTCGATCTGCACCAGCCGCGACTGTTTGCGAAAACGATCGACCGCCATCTGCGAAATGATCGCCCGCAGCCAACCGGCAAGGCTCCCTCGGCCTGAGTAATAAGCAAGCTTGCTTTTTCGCGTGCCGTCCGCCGTCTGCCTGAGGCCATATAACTCTGCCCAGATCGAGCTTGCCAGTTCATCGGCGTCTTCCGAGCTTGATGTGATCTTTCTTGCCGCAGATTTTACGACCGAATCGTAAGCGGCGACCAGATCTTCCCATGCCTGCTCGTCATTTCGCTCGCACGCGACGATCAAACAGAGATCGTCCGCATGGATCTCATCGACAAACGTGCCGACCTCGGTCGTCGAAACTTCCGCCCCGTCGCTCAATAGATATTTCTCGACCGACGGACAAACACGCGCGCTGACCGCCTCGGCATCCAGCCCACGCGCATTCGCAGCACGCGAGATCAACCTCGCTGCGGCATCGTCAATGACTCGTTTATATCGGTCGGCGGTGGTCATTCCGGGAAACGGAAAAATTCTAACAGAATCGCCCGGCGTTTGCTTATCATAGAGTCAGTACCACTTGCGCCTGCGCGGCGTTTTTTTTCACTATGATAGAAGAGATCGAGCACAGGGAATTCAAACGATGTCTGAAAATCTCGAACGGCGACGCGGAAGTCATTGTCTCGCTGGACTTTGGCCCGCGCATACTCTCGTATGCGTTGGATGGCGGTGAGAACATCTTGGGTTGGCATCCCGAGGCGGCCGTGCAAACAGATCTCGGCGCGTGGCACCCTTACGGCGGCCATCGCCTCTGGGTCGCCCCCGAGAATATGCCGCGCTCATATGCGCCAGACAATGACAAGATCGATTATCTGGTTGAGACCGAACGCTGTGCACTTTTTTCCCAACCGGTCGACGCAGCCGGTTTTGAAAAACAGTTTCGTGTCACTCTCGCCGAAAAAGGCAGCGGCGTTGCCATCGATCACAAGATAACAAATGCCTCAGGCGATGCGCGCGAATGCGCAGCTTGGGCCATAACCATCATGCGCCCCGGCGGCGAGGTCATCATTCCCAACGAGCCCTTTGCGCCCTACGGCCCCGAACACCTCTTGCCCGCCCGCTCGATGGCCCTTTGGTCGTACACCGATTTTACCGACCCGCGATGGACGTTCGAAAAAGACACGATCCGCCTCCGGGTCGATGAAAATATCGGTCCTCAGCAAAAATTAGGCGTGCTGAATAAAGTAGGCTGGGCCGCTTACGAATCGCAGGAACTCAGGTTCACAAAACGTTTCGTTACCCTCGACAACGCCGCCTACCCGGACTTTAACTGCAACAACGAAGCCTACGTCGCCGGCAACTACGTCGAGATCGAAAGCCTCTCACCACTAAGAATGCTCGAACGAGGCGAGTCGATCGAGTACGAAGAAACCTGGGAGTTAAGTAGCGGCTAGTCATAACCACCTGCCGTAGCGGGTGGTTAAACTCATTGCGACCGCGACCGGTAGCATTCAAAGGCACCAAGAGCGGGGAACAAAAATATCTCGCGACTGTCTAACTGATTATGCGCCGCGTTCTGTTAACAGTATCGTTCTGTCTGCTGGCTCTCAATGTGTCATCGGCTCAACAGTTACCTATTTTGAACGGAACCGCGATTTCGCTGCCACATCCTTCATATTCGAACGAATTCAAAGAACTATGCGCTTACGGAAAGGTGAGTATCGAAGTCGTCATAGGCTTAAACGGTTCCGTTGAAGAAGCGAGCGCAATCGATGGAGATCCGATACTTTATGACGCGGCGGTCGCCGCTGCTCGAAAGGCCAAATTCAAATTCAACATCGATAGTTCTCCCATTAGACACCGTGGCCTCGTTATCTATAATTTTCCAATAGAAAAGAAGTGTATCGACGGCGGCGTGGTAAACAAACGAGCCATAAATATTCCTGCACCCGACCTTCGAAAGATTGAACATATCTCGAAAAATCCAACTGTTGTTGAGGTTCGAATTGTAGTCGATATGATTACCGGCAAGGTCAAATTAGCGCGTGCAATTTCAGGCTACGTTATGTACTTTGCTATCTGCGAAGAATCTGCTTCTAAAGCTAAGTTCTCGCCCTCACTTATTGATGGCCTGCCGGTTGATGTGAAAGCGACGTTAATCTATAAATTCAATCCCAATGGCTCGATCGAATATTAATTGCTGCGCCGCAAAACACGCCTCAAAAAACTCACGATCTTATATCCATCAACCCAAACCCACGGCTTTTCACCAAGAGTGTAATGTCCACAAGGCAGCGAAACCTCGCTGTGCGGGATATTGTGCTGTCGAAGCGCGGCCATCGTCTCAAGCGATAGGTCGATCGGAAAACTGAGGTCGTATTTCGTGTAAATGTATCGCTGCGGCCGCCACGGCTGCGAGGCGAGCTTTTCCATATAGGCCATCGGAG
>DASXPW010000293.1:0-9402 GCA_036493385.1 Pyrinomonadaceae bacterium | reverse complement strand
ATTTGATAACAGATTCCCCGTCCGGTGCTTGGGAGATCGCTCCCCGGTATGTGAGCGGACGGGCATTAATTGAAGGAAGTCTATAGACGTTTAATGGCAAATAATCAGGATACACAGACCGGAGAAAACATCGGCGGCGAGACTCCGGCAGGCGAGCATCACGAACCGGAGACAGCATCGGCAGCAGGGACCGTCCCTGAATCGAATTCCCCTACAGCGCAGCCCGAGGCGGGTTGGGACACCGCAACCGCAGGCACAGGCCAGCCGGCTGATGTCGGCAGCACGGCCGAGTCGGTTGAAAGCTCAAATAAGCCGGCCGCCGAACCAGCACCGACACCGCCCAGCGGAGCGCAGCTTTCGCCAAATGCACCGCGCACGGTCAAGAAACCGGCCGATATGAAGCCGATCGCGTCACCGACGCCGGAAGCGACCCGCCCTGCCTCGCAGACCGCGAGAGCTTCGACCGCGGCCGCAACCGGCGCCGCATCGCAGATCGAGGAACAGCCCGCCGCCGATGTCGATTTTGGAGCGATCCTGGATCAATTCGAGTCAGAGCAGACCATTTACCACGCGGGTGAGTTGGTTGAGGGCAAGGTCGTCGGCATCTCGGACCGCGGCATCCTGATCGATTTTGGCTACAAAAGCGAGGGCCTGGCTCCCGTCGAGGACTTTAGCTCGCCCGAGGGTGAGGTTACGGTCAATGTCGGCGATCCGGTAGAGGTCGTCATTCGCACGATCCACACCGGCGACGCCCCGCCACAGCTTTCGCGGACTGACGCCTTGAATCGCAAATCGTGGAGCGAGATCGAAGCTGCCTACCGCGAAGAGGCTCCCGTTATCGGCAAGATCGTCGATAAGACCAAGGGCGGATTAAAGGTCGAGATCAACGGCATCGAGGCCTTTCTTCCCGGCTCGCAAATAGATTCGCGTCCCATCAGGCAGCTCGACACGTACATCGGCGAGGAGATCGAAGCCAAGATCATCAAGTTTTCCCGCCGGCGAAACAATATCGTCCTTTCGCGCAAGGTCATTACTGACGAGGTCGTTAATAAGCAAAAGGCCGAGACACTCGAAAATATCGATATCGGATATATTGTCGAGGGAACGATCAAGAACCTCACAGAGTACGGAGCATTCGTCGATATCGGTGGAATAGATGGCCTCTTACACGTCACAGATATGTCTTGGGGGCGTTTGCATCACCCATCGGAGATGTTCAAACAGGGCGAGCACGTTCAGGTCAAGGTACTCAAACTTGACCGCGAAAAGGAGAAGATCTCGCTTGGCTTTAAACAGCTTCTTCCCGACCCATGGTCAACCGTTACTGAGGTCTACCATGTCAATTCAAAGGTCCGCGGAAAGGTTTCTTCAGTGACAGATTACGGTGTTTTCGTCGAGCTCGAGCCGGGGGTCGAAGGTCTGGTCCACGTCTCCGAGATCTCATGGTCGAAACGGTCGGTATCGCCGAAGCGGATGTTCAACAAAGGCGACGATGTTGACGTTCAGGTCCTCGGCGTTGACACGGTCGAAAAACGGATCAGCCTCGGAATGAAACAGTTTGCCGACAATCCGTGGGAGACCGTCGATATCAAGTATCCGGTCGGTTCGAAGGTCCATGGGAAGGTCCGCAATATCACCGATTTTGGTGCGTTCGTCGAGCTTGAAGAAGGCATCGACGGACTCGTTCATGTCTCTGATATCACGTGGGCAAAGAAGGTCAAGCATCCTAAAGAGCTGCTCAAAAAGGACCAGGAAGTCGATGCCATCGTCACCAATATCGACAAGCGCGGCCAGCGGCTCTCACTGTCGATGAAGGACCTGATGCCGAGCGCATGGGAGTCGTTCGTCGCGACGCATCGGCCGGGCGATGTCGTTCGCGGAAAAGTTACGCGGTTCACGAGTTTCGGCGTGTTTGTCGAGCTTGGCGAAGGCCTCGAAGGGCTCTGCCATATCTCGGAGCTTGCGGACCAACGGGTCGAAAAGCCTGAGGACATTGCTCAGATCGGTCAGGAGATGGATTTCAAGATCCTCCGCATCGAGCATGAGGACCAGAAGATCGGTCTCTCGCATCGCGCGGTCGGTAAGCATGATGAGGCCGTCGTCGACACAAAAATGTATTCGACCGAGGCTAAGGGCGGCATGGCGAGTCTTGCCGAGTTAGCGAATATAAACCTCGGCGCGACAAAGCCCGCATCTGAAAAGGGCAGCAAGAAGAAGGAGCGGCGCGGCGAACAGGTTGGCCCGTCCGCGGAAACCGAAGCGCCTCCTGAGGCGGCTTCCCCTGCCGACGGGGCAACCGAAACGGCTGCGGCCGAGCCCACAGAGACGTTGACCGAAAATGCGCCCGAAGCGCAAGCGGAAACCTCGGCGCCTGAAGAAGTCGCACCCGAGAGCATCACGGCGACCAGCGAGGCTGAATTGGAGTCGACAAGCGCCGAACCCTCGAATGAGATCGAGACCCCGCCCGCTGAATCAGCGAGCCAGCCGCAAACCGAGGCGGAGGAAGCTGTTGAAGAGTCGGAACAAAAGTCGGCTTAACTTTTTGATCTTTCATTCTGAAATGCTCCGCTGGCACAGCCGGCGGTACTGACCTGGAGAGGAGAAAATGACAAAGGCGGATCTTGTTGAAAAGGTTGCTAATGAAGCCGACATGACCAAAAAGGATGCGGAGCAGTTGGTCGAGATCATCTTCGACAGCATCACCGAGACTCTTAATCGTGGGGAAAAGATCGAGCTTCGGGGATTTGGGAGCTTTCGCGTGCGAGAGCGAAATTCACGCAAGGGCCGTAACCCAAAAACGGGAAGCTCAGTCGATATTCCGGCAAAACGCGTAGCCTACTTCAAACCAGGAAAGGAGTTGAAGGAATTGATAAATCAGAACGAAACCGGGAACGGTACGACGAGCGGCGGCCAGGTCTAGCTTGTGGATGTGTTGTGGAGTCCATGGCGGTATAACTACATAACTGGCGAGTCAGGACCAAACAATCCGGACGTCGGCTGCGTATTTTGCAACATACTGAATGACCCGGCTACTGACAGGGAAAAATTCATCCTCTTCAGGGCCGGGTTTAACTTTGTCATCCTTAATATCTACCCGTACGGTACGGGACATCTGATGATCGTTCCGTACGAGCACCTCGCCGACCTTTGCAAAGCTGACAAACAGACGACCGACGAAATGATGGACCTGACAAAGCGGTCTCAGGCGGCGCTAGAGAACGTTTACGGGCCGCAAGGTTTTAACATGGGCCTTAATATTGGCAAGGCGGCCGGCGCGGGTGTCGCATCCCATTTTCACATGCACGTCCTGCCGCGATGGTTTGGTGACGTGAATTTTGTTACATCGATCGGCGAGACCCGCGCAATGCCCGAATCGTTGGAAACAACTTACAGAAAGTTGAACGGAAAGATCTGATGGGACGGTTCGTTGGCGCTTGACTTCCCCGCTGTAAAGGCACAGTATTTTGTTTGACCCGTGGTGAGTTACGCGACTTGCGACCACGTTAAATAAACCGCTAAACAGCTAACGAACAAAACGCGTAATTTGCTTTCGGTCTCGCTGTTTGGCGAGATTTTTTTGTTTTATGAAGAATTTTCGCGAGCTTCTCGACACCGACAGCGTGTACGTTTTCGACGGCGCGATGGGAACCCGCCTATATGACAAGGGCATTTACATCAACCGCAGCTATGACGAATTGAACCTAGTTGCCGCCGATCTTGTCCGCGAAGTTCACGAGGAATACATCCGCGCCGGCGCCGAGATCATCGAAACCAATACCTTTGGCGCCACGCGTCATAAGCTTCAGCCCTACGGTCTCGAGGCGAAGGTACGCGAGATAAACGCCGCTGCCTCACGCATTGCGCGACAAGCCGCCGGTGAACGCGTGTTTGTTGCCGGAGCTGTTGGGCCTTTGGGTTTACGAGTAGAGCCGTTTGGTCCGACATCGTTCGAAGAGGCAAAAGAGATCTACAAAGAGCAGGTCGAGGGGCTTCTGGAAGGCGGCGTCGATCTCTTTGTGCTTGAGACATTTTCTGAATTGTCCGTCATCGAACAGGCGATCCGGGCCGTCCGCGAATTGTCTGATCTGCCGATCATTGCTCAAATGACGATCCAGCAGGATATTAAGACGACGTTTGGTACGGCCCCTGAAGTGTTCACCGCGAAGCTGGACGAACTCGGCGCCGATGTGATCGGCTTGAATTGCGGTATGGGCCCGACGCACGTTCTGCACGGACTTGAAATAATGCATTGCGCCACCGGCAAGCCGCTATCCGCGCAGCCGAACGCGGGTCTGCCTCGCGACGTTCAGGGACGGCAGTTCTATATGGGCTCGCCCGAATATATGGCCGAGTTCTCCCGCAGATTCGTTCAGAACGGAGCGAAATTCGTGGGCGGCTGCTGCGGGACAACTCCGACGCATATAAAGCTGATCGCAGAGGCGGTCCGATCTGTTAGTCCGCGGAAAGGGATCAGCTCGTTTCGCGGCCAGTCCGCCACGATAGCTGAACTGAAGCCGCAGGATGTGCAGGTCGTGCCCGCGAACGAGCGGTCCCGCTGGGCCGCAAAGATCGCGCGCGGTGATTTTGTCACTTCGGTCGAAGTGCTTCCGCCGAAGGGATGCGACGCCCAAAAGACACTCGACTCGATCCGCCTGTTAAAGGACGCCGGCGTCGATGGCGTGAATATTCCCGATGGGCCGCGCGCACAGACCCGTATGTCTGCGCAGGCGACCGCCGTGCTCGTGGAACGCGAGATCGGCATCGAAGCGGTGCTTCATTACTGTTGTCGTGATCGAAACCTGCTCGGTATGATGTCCGACCTGCTTGGCGCTGCTGCTTTGGGTCTCCATAACCTTTTGATCATCACCGGCGACCCGCCGAAAATGGGCCCTTACCCTGACGCAACTGCTGTCTTCGACATTGACTCGATCGGGCTTACGAACATGGTCAACAAGCTCAACCATGGCCTCGATCTCGGAAATAACCCGATCGGTCAGCCGACGGCATTTTCGATCGGCGTCGGCGTGAATCCGGGTGCCGTTAACATGGAAGAAGAGATCCGGAGGTTCGAATGGAAGGTCGAGGCCGGGGCCGAATACGCTATCACGCAACCGGTTTTCGATACCGAACAGCTCGGTTCATTTCTAAAACGGATATCGCACGTGCGAATCCCTATCGTCGCCGGCATCTGGCCGCTGATCAGTTTTCGCAACGCGGAGTTCATGCACAACGAGGTGCCGGGTGTTAACGTGACGCCTGAGATCCTTGAACGCATGCGCGTCGCGTCCGAGCGCGGCAAGGAAGATGCCCGTGAAGAAGGGATCGCCATTGCTCGCGAATCGCTCCTCGAGGTCCGCGCTATCATTCAGGGGGTTCAGGTCTCTGCTCCGTTCGGAAATGTTCGGTACGCGTTGCAGGTCTTTCAGGCGCTCGCTGAGTTTCAGGACGCATCAAAACAGCAAGCGGTCGAGACCGCGTAGACGGCGAACAACACGTTCCAAGTCCGATGTTTTCGTGTTTTTGCGTTTCGGTTTCCGTTTCGTAAAAATGTTCAAATGACAAAACGGATCTCGCTTCTGTCGGCGTGCGCGATCGCACTCCTCACATCGGCCACCAATGCGCAAAATCGATTCGAAGGTTATAACGTTATTCTCGACGTCCCCACTACGCAACGATCGGCGGCGTGTGCCCTAAGGTACGCGCCGGTGGCAAACGCGATCACCGTCACCGATCTCGACGGATCGACCCCGCTGAATATCAAGCCCTGTAGCGGAACGGCGACGACCGTTCAGGCAGCCGAGGCGGGCTCGGCATCGATCAAAGCAGACCGGGCGACCTATCAATGGTGCTTTACCGGTGAAGACAAGCGATATCGCATTTCATTCAGCGGCGATCAGTTTTCCGGACCGATCACATATGACTGGATCGCAACACCCGACGCCCGCGACCTGGGCACGTACAACATCCGAGATTTCGGTGCGGTTGGTGACGGTAAAACAGACGATACGATCGCGATCAAAAGCGCAATGGCTTATGTCGCCTCGCGAAACGGCGGGCGCGTCCGTTTTCCTGACGGCGATTATGTCGTAACGTCGCCGATCGCCCTCCCGTCGGCCGTGACGATCGAGGGAACGAATGGCCTTGGCTCCAACTCTCCGACGAGCGATCTGCCGAGAAAAAACCCGGTTCGTATCTCACTTTCCGGCGCTAATAAGGCCCTGTTTCGGATCGGCGAATGTGTCGAAAAGGTGACGATCCAGGATATAGAGCTATACGCCCAATCTAACGACAACACGTCGGGTATCGAAGCAGTCGGCGCCTACACCTCATCACAGGACTTTTATTTCGAGCGTGTGCTTTTTAACAACTTCAACCGCGGAATAAACGCTTATGGTCTGCCGCAAACCAATCTCAGTTGGCAATTCGACTATGTAAAGCTCAATGCCTGCCGATTCGTTTTCAACCGCGACACAGGCATTTACACCAACGTTCGAAACAGCGACTGGAAGATCGAAGGCACGGTCTTTATCAACCCGCCAAAACGTCCCGGTCAGAGCGCCGATTCGATGCGCTTCGATCGAGCTGCGGGCATAGTCATACAGGACACCTTTGGCGGCGGCCTTCCTAATGCTCTAGGCGGGACGTTCATTGACACCCTCGATACCGGCGGCATCAACATCATCAGCTCTGGCACTGAAAACATGACGAATTCTCTCGTCTACAATGCAGTGCAAAATCCGAAGGCGGGGAATTATTCCGAAGCGATCATTGCGATCCATTGCGCATTCGGCAACCCCGTCGTCTTTAATGCTCGACGCACGTTTGTATCGACCGGCAATAGTTATGCCCCGAACGTCTTTCACGCTGACGAGCGATTGCGCGTCTATTCGACCGGCGACCGGTTCTGCTATGACGGTTACATCCAGGGCTGCAAGGGAGCGCAGTCAAACGACTTTGATCGAGCGACCGTTGTGTTTATGACGGGCCAACCTGCCGAGGGCAGCGTAGCGGGACACCCGGCTATTTTCGGGACCGATGTTCAGTTCAATTCGCCCATCCGATTGCCTTCCTTGAAACAAGACGCGCTGCCGGCCGGAAAACCCGACGGCTCGCTTGTTTACTGTGCAAACTGTCGACGGTCGACAACGCCGTGTCAGGGCGGCGGAAACGGCGCTCCGGCCATGATGGTCGCGGGCGTGTGGAGCTGTCTTTAGGGATCGCCGCCCGACAGCACTTTTGAATTGCATTTATTACGGTTCTGGATTAGATTTAACAACGACTTCCCCAAGTTCTGTTTACCTCAAAACATTAGGAGTCTGAATAGTTGCTACGAAGCCGAATTGCAGGTTCGATCTCTATTTTGATCGCGATAATGACAGTTGTTTCGGTCCGGGCCGACGGGAAATGGACAACGCCGAACATTGTTCCCGCCGGTCGCTCGGCCTTAAACAGCAATACGCAGAAAACGATGACGAAACACCTAAAGCACGCTCGGCGCCTAAAGCGTCGATCGCCTTCGAGATCGGCCCCACCGACGACGGTCGAGATAAAACGATCGGGTAGTTGGAGTGGTGATGTTCGGGATCTGCCGTCGACGCCGCCGCGAAAGCAGGAGCGTCCGCAGCGGTCCATCCCAAAGATAGCACCCAGATCATATATAAAGCCGTTGGACCCGAATCACGAATAAGTCAAAACAGCAATTCTCTGTTCAGGGTTTCCAGATCTCGTTTCCCTTACATCGCCAAACACAAAATGCTGACAGGAGCACGTATGCACACGCGATCATTCTATCGATACTTTGCGATCCTCGCCATTGTTCTTTTCGTCGCGTCGGGCGCCTGGACACAGACGCCGCGGAAGGGGTCGAAACGTCCGAGGCCGACTCTCGAAAAAACTATACGGCTCGCTCCGGACGGGAGGGGTCGTAAGACCATGGGTTCAGACGATCGCGGCCGGCGGGCCGCGGCAGGGGCCCATTCGGCAAAAGAACGCGAAAAAAACGATGACAAGAAGCCCCATGGGCCTGTCATGTCAAAGCTCAAAAAGGCCGGCTCGTTTGACGGCGACGTGCGCAGCATTCCTTACGAAGCGCCGGTCAAGGTTGAAAGAGACGAGCGCGAAGGTCCCGAGCCAGATCCGCAGGCGATCATCCGGCCGAAATCGGATACCATGCTTTCCAATCCCGCGAACCCGACCCAAAACGCTCTTGCGGCAGCGACACCGGCCCCGACACCACTGCGCTCATTTGACGGGCTCGATTTTTTGAACTGGGGAGCCGGCCACCCTCCGGATACGAATGGCGATGTCGGTCCGGCTTATTACATTCAAACCGTAAATACCTCGATCGGCATTTATGACAAGTTAACCGGTACGCGCGTAGCAGGCTTTACCTTCAATGCCTTTATGAGCCAGGGTAATTTTGGAAACTTATGCGATACCAACAATTTCGGTGACCCGGTCGTTCTATATGATTCCTTTGAGGACCGATGGGTGATCTCGGATTTTGCATTCACGCTCGACGCATCTGGTAACGTCATAAACCCGCCCGGAAACTTCCAGTGTATAGCTGTTTCGAAAAACGGTGATCCGGTTAGCGGCGGTTGGAACTATTACTCGATAAACACGACCGGTGGATTGGGCGACTATCCGAAATTCGGGATCTGGCCTGACGGCATATATATGTCGGTCAATATGTTCGGTTATTCGGCAGGTGGTGCATTCCAAAACCCGCGTGTTTACGCATTTGACAAGGCCCAGATGTACGCCGGATCTTCGACAGTCCAGGTTTTGTCTTTTGATGCGCCCGCTCCGGATTTTACGATACTGCCCAGCAACGCGCGTCTGCAAACCGGGACTCCGCCCGCAGGAACGCCCGACTACTTTGTTTCCACTTGGCAGTTCCTAAACGGAATCACGGTCTACAAGTTTCATGTCGACTGGGACCGGCCGTCCTTGTCTACGTTTACCGGGCCGGACGTCCCGCTGGCATCGACAAGCTGGCCAAATGCTTCTGTTCCAAACGCGCCATCGCAAGCGGGAAACAGTCTTGATGTATTACAGATCCGTGCGATGGTCCAAAATCAGTACTCCAATATCGGAGGGGTAGAGTCACTGTGGGCGACGCATACCGTTCGGCGAGGAAACACCAGCGGATTCGCAGCTCCGCGATGGTATCAGGTAGACGTGAGCGGTGGGACCGTGGCGGCAAACATGCCGCAGGCAGCGACCTGGGATCCTGATGGTTCAAATGTGATCTATCGATTCATGCCTAGTCTCGCCGTAGATCGCGCGGGCGATCTGGCTCTCGGATACTCGACTTCCAGCACCAGTACCAAACCGGCGCTCAAGTATGCCGGTCGACTAGCGTCCGATCCTGCCAATACATTCAGCCAGACCGAACAA
>DASXPW010000292.1:0-6692 GCA_036493385.1 Pyrinomonadaceae bacterium | reverse complement strand
GTGTTTCTGAAGCTTTCCTTTGGCCTCGTCGAGCGTCGTTCCGACGGGAACCGTTACCAGCGGCTGCGGCGTCATCACGTCCGAGACTGGAATATCCGTTCGTGTTTCAAATCTGAGATCGCGATTCGTGATTATTCCGACGAGTAAGCCTTCGCCGTCACCGACAGGGACGCCGCTGATCTTGACCCGCTCCATGATCTTTAGCGCCTCAGAAACGAGTGCTTTGTCGCGGATCGTTACCGGGTCGACGATCATGCCGGATTCGCTGCGTTTTACCTTATCGACCTCCTCCGCCTGCTGCTCGATCGAAAAATTCTTATGGATGACGCCGATGCCGCCCTGTTGCGCGAGGGCGATCGCAAGCGAGGCCTCAGTCACCGTGTCCATCGCCGATGAGCATAGCGGAATATTCAGCTCGATATTGCGTGAAAACCTTGTTCGCGTGTCAACTTCGCTTGGAAGCACTTCGGAAAACGCCGGGACCAGCAACACATCATCAAACGTCAGGCCCTCTTTGATATCTTCAAAATTCATAAAAGAAATGAGTACAGTTTATGAAAAAGCCCGCACGTTTCCTGCGGGCGCGCATTCAAATAAACAATTCGTCCAGGCTCCTCATTGCGCGGGCCGTTTCGGCGTCGCGGCGTTCACCGGCCGGACCGATGGTCGCGTCACGGGCGATGTTGTCGGCTTTGGTGTTGGACGTGGCGTCAAAGAGGGCCGTGTTGTGGCTGTCGGGGCTGGAACCGGAGTCGCCGTCTCGCCACCGATCTCACCCGTTTGAACTATCTGGCTGACATTCGACTTGTTTACCTCGATCTCGATATTTCCCTTAGCTCCCGTCGTCGGCACATTGATCCGTTTTCCGTTTATCGATAGCTGTAGATTGCTCGCTTTGACTCGCGCGAAGCTCATCTGGAACGCGTCCTTTACATCGACGCTCAATGTTTCATTAGGTGACAATGTGCGTTCCTTCGCGCCTTCTTCGGTCGTGTAACGCACCCAGACGGGTTCCTGAATCGCTTTCAATTCAACCGAGAACGAACTCGCAGGCGCGGTTGGAACTTCACTATTCGCATTCGCCTGGTCTGAGTTTGTATTGGCGACCGCAAGCGTATTCGATTTACTCGTCGGAGCCGATGGGCTCGACAAATACCGGGCCAGGAGATAAACGGCGCCGATCAGACCGGCCAGGATCACGGCGACAACCAAAAGTGTCGGAGCGACCGACTGGGACATTACATCGTCCGTCATTACCTGCGGCCTATGGAAAGTACGGTCCGATTCATCAACGACCGCGTCTTCAGCAATGAGCTGGGCATAATCGGCCAACGCCTCTTCCTCATCAAAGCCTATGTAACGCGCGAATGAGCGAAGAAAGCCCTTGTTAAAAATGCCGCCCGGGAGCGCCTTATAGTCGTCTTTTTCGATCGATTTGAGATAAAGAGGCGAAATTCGGGTTTGCTCGGCTACCTCACTTATAGATATACCTCGCTCTTCGCGGGCTTGCCGCAATTTTTCACCCAAACTCAATGACATTTTTTAGAGTCGCCGCCGCCTGGAATCGGACCTTAGTTTGGTACCTGTCTTAAATGGAAAATATAGTCCCGGGCACGTATCACTGTCAATTCACGGTATTTTTGACACGCCCGCATAATCTCAGAGAGAGGCTAAGCAAATCAGCGAAAATCTCTCGTCAAAGCGGTAGAATGTTCCGAAGCATTTTGGCTCGCAGACGAGGAGAATATTGATGAGATATGACGTACCGCTATTGACCCAATCCGTTAGTCCGATCTGCTTTGTCGTTTGCGCCGCGATGGTACAAAAATATTGGCAGCAGACCGCCGGCAGCAGCTTCGACACTACAGATATTACGGGCGGCGCCGACCCGAACAACTCATGCGTTCCGGGCGCCGCGGTCCAGGGGCTATACACCGAGCGGCTGCAGCGGGCAGGATTTGCGATGATCCCGAGACCTGCACAGCCATTCAACAAGCAAAATATCGACAGTCTGCTCCGTCAATCCGGACCCCTCCTGCTAAATCACTTTGTCGCCAATTTTAATTATGGTGCAGCACGCGGCGGGAAACAGCCCGCCAATGCGCAGGGAATCCACTGCGTAGTTGTCGCGGGTATCGTCGGAGACAATGCGTACTTTAACAACCCGTGGGGCGACAAGGATGTCCAGATACCGGCGAGCGACCTGGTAGCATCTATAGACCAGTCATATTCGACACCCTACAATGCTCTGTTTTACGGCGTGGGATCGCCGATGAGGCAAAATATCCTCGATTGACAAGATTGACGTGATAATTTGGCAGATCTCCGGGCCAGAGGCGTGCAATTGGTTGATTAAGTGAGGCCGGGCGTGGTAGGTTTAGGCTTTCGCGCAGGTCTTGTAATAAAATTAAAGCAGCAAACCTAACAGTGAGGAACAACGAATGAGTTTAGAGGCGCTTGGTATGGTCGAGACCAAGGGTTTTGTGGGTGCCGTTGAGGCGGCGGACGCGATGGTCAAGGCCGCGAATGTGCAGCTTATTGGCAAGGAATATATTGGCGCCGGTTACGTCACGATATTCGTCCGCGGCGATGTCGGCGCTGTCAAAGCCGCCACTGACGCCGGAGCGGCTGCGGCGCGGCGTGTCGGCGAGCTTATCAGCGTTCACGTTATCCCGCGGCCGCACGGCGAAGTAGAGCGCGTTCTGCCGAAAGGCGGCAAGGTCGGCTACAGCCCCGACGAAAAGGCGCTTGCGAGCGGTGGAGGTCGCCAGCTTAGCGCGGGCGAACCTAGCCCCGCAGCAACGGACGTAAGTTCGAACAGATCGAAAAATAAGTAGGCGGTTGGCAGTAGGCGGCAAAACGCCGAACGCAGGAAGGGTCATGGGAACTGACTGCCAACCGCCAACCGCAGACCGCCAGCTTAACAAGGATGGCCGATTCTGACCTCATATCTCAGCAGGAAGCACGAGACGCAGTCGATGCCGCACATCGTGCTTTTGCGACTCTGGCGACATTTGATCAAGGGCGCATCGACTCGATCTGCGAAGCGATGGCCAATGCAGCGTTGGCAGAATCTGCCCGGCTTGGGCAGATGGCGCATGACGAGACCGGATACGGAAAGCCCGAAGACAAGCGTGAAAAAAATCGGTTTGCGGCCGAGGACGTTTGGAATTATTTCAAAGGTTTAAGGACCGTCGGTGTCGTTTCAGACAGCGGCAGCATCGTCGAGATCGCCTCGCCACGCGGCGTTGTTGCCGCGATCATTCCATCGACGAATCCCACATCAACGGCGATATTCAAGATCATAATTGCGATCAAATCGCGAAACACGATAGTTCTTTCGCCGCACCCCTCAGCCGCAAAATGCATTGCGGAAACAACCCGTGTAATGCTCGAAGCAGGTCTGAAAGCCGGTTTGCCGCAAGACGCGATTCGATGCCTGACGACCTCGACTATCGAGGGGACCGAAGCGTTGATGAAACACAAAAGGACGGCGGTTATCCTGGCTACCGGAGGTATAGGGCTGGTGCGTGCGGCGTATTCGTCGGGCAAGCCGGCATTCGGCGTCGGGCCGGGTAACGTGCCGGCCTTTATCGAACGGTCAGCAAACGTGCAGAAGGCTGTTTCGGATATCCTGACCAGTACGTGCTTTGACAATGGCACCATCTGCGCTTCGGAGCAGTCGGTCGTGGTTGACGCACCGGTCGTGGCTGAGACGCGAGAAGAATTCAAGGCGCAGGGCGGATATTTTTTGTCTCCTGCCGACGCAGATAAGGTGGCCTCGGTATTGCTTACTCCTCAACGAACGCTGAACGCGGCTATCGTTGGAAGATCAGCCCAGCACATTGCCGACCTCGCGGGCGTTTCGATCCCATCGGGCACACGTTGCTTACTCGCTGATTGTGCAGGGGTTGGTCGTGATCATCCGTGGTCGATCGAAAAGTTGTCGCCGACTCTGGCGTTTTTCGTTGTCGATGGCCTCGAAGCGGGTGCGGCCAGATGCGATGAAATCCTACATTTTGGCGGCATGGGCCACACGGCCGGCATGCACACGCAAAACCGCGACGCTGCGACCCGGTACGGCGAGCGGATGCCTGCCGCCCGGGTGATCATCAACTCGCCAACGACGCACGGCGCGATTGGCTTTTCGACCGATCTGACGCCATCAATGACGCTCGGTTGTGGTTCGTGGGGCGGAAACGTTACCTCGGATAACGTCTCGCCGATCCACCTGATGGATATAAAACGCGTTGCCTTTGAAACAAAACCGGTTACCGCGTCTCACCCGAACGTGAAACGCGTTGAGCCTGTTTCCGTTTCGCAGCCGAAGCGAATACCGGTGAAACGCGAAGAGATCGCTGCGATCGTCGACAGCTTTCTCTCAAAGAAGCTTGCCGAGCGACCAGCGCCTGAGCCTGTCGTATCAGCCCCAATGCCCGCAGCGTCGTCGACCGAATCTCCTGTGAAAACGATCATTCACGAGCTTCGACCGCAATCGGAAAACGGAGCCAAGCCGTCGCCCGTCGATTTTGTCAGCGAGGACGACGTCCGTCGAGCCATCCAAAAGGGCGAAAAGATCTACATCACCGCTAAAACGATACTCACGCCGTCAGCCCGAGACCTTGGCGAAGAAAAGGAGATCTTTGCGAGGATCTAAATACCCTCTACCGATGCGAGGTTTCGGGCTCGTAATACTCCTGGTCTGTTTTGTACACTGTTTGGTTGCGCAGGAGGTAAAGACTGACGCTTCGCCGTCGAGCATTGCCATCGTCGTCGATTGTTCCGGCTCGCTGAGATTGCAGCTTGATAAGACGGTTTCGCTTGTCAAACAGATAGCGGAATCGATGCAATCGGGCGACGAAGCATTTATCATTCGCTTCGTCGGAGCCGACAAGATCACCGTCACGCAGGATTTTACGCAGTCGAAGTCGGACCTCGCCGATGCGGCGGATGACCTTTATATCGAGGGTGGCCAGACGGCGATAACCGAGGCCGTGGAATTTGCAGCGAAACACTTTGGCGAGAGCCCGATAAAGAATCCGCAAAGAACGATCATTCTCATTAGTGACGGCGACGAACGTAAGAACTCGGCGACGGAAGGCGTGCTGAATCTACTTAAAGACGAGAAGATCAGAGTCTTCGCGATCGGGATCTCCGACCTGACAGTATTGCCAAAAGTTCTCGAAAGATTTACCAAAGAGACGGCAGGCAAGACGTTTGTGCCGCGTTCGCCTGCCGAACTATCGAATGCAGTCGTGAGTATAATGGCGGCGCTCCGAGGCGAACGAACCGGGAAGTGATTGGAATGGGCGAAACTTCACCAGAAACGCTATCATGTCCAAAATGTAAAGCGGACGTTCGGCCTGGTTCTGCGTTTTGCTATAATTGCGGCGGTCCGGTGGCTGACGATGAGTCCGCGGCCGCAGAAATAAAATCGGAACCTGAAATAACGGAACCCGAGCCGGAAACAAACAAAACACAGCCGGCGCCCGGCTTGCGTACGGCTCGAGACATTCGCCAACGAGAGAGGACCTTTGAGCGAAAACCGCGCACGATCAGTTGGGAGCCGGCCGCTGGATCCGATATTCAACTGATAGTGATCGCATCCGCCGTGCTGGTATTTACCATCGTGGTGATCGGTCTGGCATTATATCTGAAATAGCAGGAGCATATGGAAGCACTCGGAATGGTCGAATGCATGGGGTTGGTCGCAATGATCGAGGCGGCTGACGCGATGGTAAAGACCGCCAATGTTCGACTGGTGGGCTACGAAAAGATCGATGCGGGATTGGTGACCGCCATCGTTCGCGGTGAGGTCGGTGCAGTCCGCGCGGCCGTCGACGCCGGAGCAGCCGCCGCTCGTCGTATCGGGACCGTGACCGCCGTTCACATCATCCCGCGACCGCATGGCGAGGTCGATGACAGCATTCCAGTCCTGTCGACCGGCGAAACTACGCGAAAGAAGATCTCCGGTTCCGTTCCCGAATAATTCGCTTTAGTCATCAAAAAAAGCAGCGATTTTAGTTGAAATCGCTGCTTTTATTGTTTAGTGGCGGTTGAACTATTGCTTTTTCGCCGAGTTTGGAACGGCGTCGCTCGTTCGTCCGGCCTTGGTGATCGCGATGCGTTTCGTGGCACCCGGTCCATCATTTACAAGGACCTTGATGTTGCGAAACGTGCCCGGCGGGACATCATTAGGCGGCAAATATCCGATCGAGTATTGCGTTCGCAGTTCGCTGCCGATGCTCTTGGCGATCTCCGGCAGTTCAGAGATCGAGTTAGGAAAATAAGCGCGTCCGCCAGTGTCGTCCGCAAGTCGCTGAAGAAAGGCTTTCGACTTTTCTTTCGGGCTTTTTCTGATGAATCCCGCATCAGTGTCGAGGTCGTTGATGAAGCCGATCACATAGATCTGCACATTCGATTCGCGGAGCATCTCGAAGAGCTGGGCCTCGCTGTAGTAGCTGTTGCGGTCTTCGCCATCTGAAACAAGGATGATCGCCCGCCGCTTGCGGTCCTCCATCTTGTTCGATTTCTCGTAGTCGCTGACGCGTTGGGCAGCGAGGTAGACGGCGTCACGAACGGCAGTCTGGCCACCCTCGATAAACATGTTATCCAGCGCCTCGTCCAGGTCGCCCTTATTTGCGGTGAAATCCTGGTCGATGGTTATCTTATCGTTGCCGACAAACCGGATG
>DASXPW010000291.1:0-2602 GCA_036493385.1 Pyrinomonadaceae bacterium | reverse complement strand
GTTTTCATGCCATCGAGCAAAATGTTGTTAATGATCTCAAGCGGTGGATATTTCTCGAGCGCCGTCTTTAGCGCGTCTTCCAACCCGATCTTTTCGCCGTCAATGATATGTCGCTTTAACTTTTCTTCAACCGGCAGATTTGAGATATCAGGCTTGATCGACTGCGCCGTTTTCCCTTCAAACAACATTGTAAATTCGACCAGCGGATCGTATGTGCAAATATCCGGAACGCGGACACTCTTGTCCGCATCGTTGCCTGCAGCGAACTTCCTCCGGTCATAAATAAGGTTTCTCGCCGTGTCGATCTCATGCTCATTAAATCTGATCAGCGGTAATATCTTCGACGCGTTAACGATCGCCGAATTCATTCCCGCGTCGACACAGTCGTGCAGAAAAACCGAATTCAAGACGACACGTGCCGCCGGCGAGAGGCCGAATGAAATATTCGAAACGCCCAGGATAATGTTCGCCTCCGGCATCTCCTCGCGGATCTCTCTTATCGCCTTTATCGTCTCGTCGGCATTCTTGCGGTCCTCCTCGATTCCAGTCGAGATCGGCAGCGCCAGCGGGTCAAAGAAAATATCGTGTGCCGGAATGCCAAACTCGGTCGCCTGTTTGAAAGCGCGGCGAGCAATATTCAATTTGTCCGTAGCGGCACGCGCCATCCCGGTCTCGTCGATCAGCCCAATGACGACCGCCGCTCCGTATTCTTTTGCCAAACCGAGCACCTTCAGAAAACGCGGTTCGCCGTCCTCATAGTTTGTCGAGTTAAGGATCGATTTGCCGCCGGCGTGCTCAAGACCGGCCTCCATCTTTTCCCACTCGGTCGAATCAAACATCAGCGGTATCTTGACGTTTGTCACGAGCCGCGAGGCCAACTCATGCATATCGGCAACGCCGTCGCGGCCGACAAAATCGACATTGACGTCTAAGATGTGCGCGCCTTCCTTTTCCTGTGACTTAGCGAGATTGATGAGCCCGTCCCAGTTCTCCGCATCGAGCAGATCGCGCATCTTTTTCGAACCGCTCGCGTTCACACGTTCGCCTACGATCAAAAATGAAGCGTCTTGCGTGTACGGCTGTTGAAAGTAGATCGAGGATGCCGACGGAGCCAGCTTTGCACCCCGCACCTTCGGCGACAACCCGCCGACCCGATCGACGAGGAGTTTGATATATTCCGGCGTCGTGCCGCAGCAGCCGCCAACTATGTTCGCGCCGAAATCCTTTGCAAAATGTTCGACCTGCGCGGCAAAGCTCTCCGGCGACTCATCATAAAACTGCTGGCCGTCCTTTACTTCAGGCAGACCCGCGTTCGGCAAGATCGAGACCGGCAGCGGCGAATTTTCGCACAGGTGGCGAAAGCTGTCGGTCATGTGCTTCGGCCCGGTGCCGCAGTTCATCCCGATCACATCGATCGGAAATGGCTCGAGCGCCGTCAACGCCGCGCCGATCTCCGTTCCGTTCAGCATCGTCCCGAAAACTTCGATCGTCACCTGAGCAATGACCGGAATTCGGACTTTGTTCTTCTCGAAAAATTCAAATATCGCCGCCAGCGCCGCTTTTGTCTGCAGCAGATCCTGACATGTCTCGACGATAAACATGTCCGACCCGCCGTCATAAAGCCCACGGACCTGTTCACGATATGCGTCCTTAAGAGCTCGATAAGTGATATGCCCAAGTGTCGGCAGCTTTGTCCCCGGCCCGATCGAGCCGGCCACAAATCTCGGTTTGTCCGGCCTCGAATAGTCACTCGCAAGCCGCTTGGCCAAGTCCGCCGCGCACTTGTTTACATCGTAGGCCTTATCAGCGATGCCAAATTCGGTTAGCACAACCTCGCTGCCGCCAAAGCTGTTTGTCTCGATCACGTCACAGCCAACATCGAGAAAGCTCGTGTGTACCTTCTCGACGACATCCGGTCGCGTATAAAGCAGATTCTCCGAGCAATTCTCAAACTGCGGCCCACCCCAGTCGTCGATCGACAACCCGGCCGCCTGCAGGCTCACACCCATCGCACCGTCAAAGACGATGATTTTCTCGTTTAGCAAGTCAAGGAATTTCGACATTATTTCGTAAACAGCTTCGCTCTTTTTCCTATTGCATTCGAGACAAAGGCCCTAATACCATTCAGTTCGGGCTCCGTAATGAACCTCTTAGCGATCGAGAAAAAAACGTTTTGTTGAGGAAAGAATATTAGATCTCTCTGAGTCTCACGCATCTTGTTTAATCGAGACCACAACGTTTCGCTACGATGCGAGTCAGACGCAAAGCGAATCATCTCTTCAGAGAAAGTAACATGTGTTGGCTCGACTGATCGGAACGCGATGCCCGCTTCTCGCCTCCAGGCAAACCAGTTAAGAAGGACAACGACGATCGGCAGTAAGCATAGAAATCCAGCCATCGCGAGCGCGGACGTGCCCTCAATTACGCTTGGACCGCCAGCGCCGTAAATCACAATACTCCCAACTACGAGGACGAGAAGTACCCAGATCAATAACACCAATGCTAAACGTCGAACGCGATACCAAGCGACGACTCGAAAGAGGTCGTCAAAACTGCTTTCAAAATCGATCTCTACCGTCTTCATTTGCAAACAAAAAACTCT
>DASXPW010000290.1:0-4107 GCA_036493385.1 Pyrinomonadaceae bacterium | reverse complement strand
GACGCCCGTCACCGAGACGTCGAGCGCTCGGCCGTTTCGCAAATGCTCGTAGATCGCAAAGGTTAGATAGCCTTTGCCGGATCCCATATCGACAATGCTGAACTTGTTTTTCGATGACAACGGCGATCGATCCACCGTTTTCGAGATTATCTCGACAAACTTGTTTATTTGCCGCCATTTGTCCTGAGC
This sequence comes from Pyrinomonadaceae bacterium, assembly GCA_036493385.1. GTDB lineage: Bacteria > Acidobacteriota > Blastocatellia > Pyrinomonadales > Pyrinomonadaceae > OLB17. The sequence continues at coordinate 3,918 of DASXPW010000290.1, read as the reverse complement.
GCGGCTTCGCACCATACCTTCGTCGTTTGTAATGCCAAGCAGTTTAAGATAAAACGCATCCTGATCGACCCAGCGGTGTTTTTCGCGGTCGTGCGCAAGTGATTCCGGTTTGATGAGGCTGGGTTTTGCAACGTTTAGCCTTGAACCACGCTTTCCTCTCTCAAATTGGAAGTCATTCTCCGTTGTAAACAAATGTGCCGCGAAAAAGTCTGAGGTCAAGAGCTGCCGGACGACATCGACGGCCTCGTTAAATGAGTAATTCTTCGCAGTGTCACGGGTGTCGCCGCGAAAGAGAAAGTATAGTCGCGTGCCCTTTCTGGTCGTGATCAACCGGATCTGGATTTTTTGCAGATGCTCATCAGCGCCTTTATAATTGCCTAAAGTCAGCTTTACAAAGGTCTCTCGCGAGAGGCTCGAGCTAAGGGAATCGATAAACTTTTCGATAGTTTCAGTCATCGGAAAAGGGAAGATTAGCATATATGTCATCGCCGAAAAACAGCCTGCGGTCAGAGCATTTTATTGAGTCAGTTGCCTATCTGCTCCGCGAGACTTTTGAGGGCTCGCCTGAGGGGCAGCCGAGCGCCTATCTTGATCGAGGCGTCGGATTCTTTAACACGCTCGATAACCTCGATGCCGAACAGGTCTCGCGCGAGTTCGGCGAGACAACGATCGCCGCGCAGGCCGAGCATGCCAAGTTCTACCTCGACCGGCTATGCGAATTCATCGGCGGCCGCACCGAAAAGGTCAATTGGGAAGATAGTTGGCTGATCGACGATGTGAACCAGCAGGAGTGGGACGCGCTGCGACTGGCCATGCGGCAGGCATACGAAAACGCCCTCAAATGCATCGCGGGTGCGTCCGACTGGGATGCAAGAAAAGCGGGAATGGCGATCGGCCTCATCGCGCACACGGCCTATCACCTCGGTGCCGTGCGACAGATCGCCAAATCGGTCAGAGAATAAATGGACAAGTTGGCAGAGCGACCAATTGCCGGCCTTCGCAAACGAATAGTTCGTAGGCGGCGGGCGGCAATTGTTGTTTTCGCTCTGGTCGGAGTCACGGCTCTGTTCGTCGATGTCTGGATGGCGATGGGTCTGTACCAGACAGCTCCGGAGGGTGACGCAAAAATCTACTCTCGAATGGCCGTTAATATCGTCGACCACGGAGTTTTCTCAACTGAAGATCAGCCTGACGCTGCCGGCCAATTCAAGCCCTCGATCATAAGATTGCCTGGATATCCGCTGTTTCTGGCGGCCATTTACTCGGTCGCTGGCGACGAGAATTACCCGGCCGTGCGAGCCGTTCAGGGTGTTCTGCATTTCGCTGCGGCGATCTTGGCGGGAATGCTTGCGTTCGGTTGGGCCGGCGGCTCGCGCCAGCGGCGACGTATCGCGGCATTTTGGACGTTTCTCCTCGCCGCATTTTGTCCGTTCACAATAAATTACGCTTCGGTGCTGCTAACCGAAGTCGTGACCATTTTTCTAATGGTCGCGATGATGCTGACCGCAACGTATGCGATCAAAACCGCCAATCTATTGCGCTCAATTTTGTGGTGGGCGTTGACCGGTCTGATCGCCGGAGCGGTCGTAGAGGTGCGGCCCGACAGCGGTTTGTTTGCTCTGGCCGTAGGTCTCACGCTGATCGTTGCGGCGTTTGCGCGAAGCGGTCTAAGACAAGCGTGGCTGCCTATGATCGAGAAGGGAATGGCATTGGTGGTGGCTTTTATTCTCGTTCTCACCCCGTGGACGATCCGTAACGAGCAAGTCTTCACGATGTTCCAGCCATTAGCGCCGCAACACGCTGAAATGCCGGGCGAGTTCGTGCCACTGGGCTATTATCACTGGCTCCGGACCTGGATCGACGATGCGAAATATATAAGTCCGATGCTGTGGGAGCTTGAGATCCACCGCATCGATCCGAACAAAATTCCGGCGTCGGCGTTTTCGAATGACGATGAAAAGGCTCGCGTCTTTGCGCTCTTTGACCAGTACAACAACTCCGACCCCGATCATCCGCTCGTTCCGAAAAAGCAGCAGGCCGACTCGGACGACACGGATGATAATGACGATTCGGCGGACTCAGACAGTAGCGCCGACTCCGCTGACAGTGACGGTCAAGCTTCCTCGGACGACACCGACGATCAGAACGACGATTCAACTTCTGACGATCAGGAGCTCAATTTAAAGATCTCGCCCGAGTCCGACGCCGTTTTTGAGCAGATCGCCCGAGAGCGGATCGCGAGTGATCGCACACGGTACTATTTCATCCTGCCGGCGGAGCGCGCGGCGACGATGTGGTTTGATACCCATTCGGATTTTTATCCATTCGCTGGCGTGATTTTTCCGGTGAAGGACATCGATGCCTCCGTGCACCAAGACATCTGGCTGCCGCTATTTGCCGCCGGCGTGTGGATATACACGCTGCTTGCGCTTGCGGGAATAGTTCTGCTGCTGCTCGGTCGCTGGCGATTCGCGCTTATCTGGCTGTTGATGGCACTGCTTATCGCGGGCCCGCGCGTCGCTTATTTTGCGACGCTCGAAAATCCGGAACCTCGATATCTGATCGAGCTGTTTTTTATTGCAGCCGTTCTCGGCGGTATCGCAAAGTCGCGGATCCGTTTCATATTCACACCGGGCCGATTTGGTTTCTCAATTGAATACAGACGACGAAACAAAAGAAAACTACCCTGACGCTGAGCGGGTCGATCTCGTGACGTCGTGGAAAATCGTGCTAGCCTCCTGGCTCGCGGATGTTTTATTGTTTTGCGCGACGGCCGTTGTTGTCATCTGGCAGAACTCGCGGATAACCGTCCTTTACGATCTGGCAGGCGTCCTCGAACCGGCCTATCGGATGTCGCTTGGCGATCGGCCCTACGCTGATTTCCCGTTTCCATACACGCCGCTCACCTTTTTGATCCAGTCGTGGATCATCCGATTGTGGGGCACCGTCTACTGGCATCACATCGCATACGTAGCGATCGTCGCAGGACTTGCCAGCGTGCTGACATGGCGCGCGATAACGAATATTCTTCTCGACTCGTTTCGATGGCCGCGATCGGCCGCGTTTTTGCTTTCCCTGCCTATCGTAATACTTGGCATCTACTGCATCTTTCCGCATCCGTTCTATGACCCCGATGCGATGTTTTTCATCCTCGTGTCGCTTGCGGCGATACTTTGGCTAGAGCGTCGAGGCTTTCCGACGTTGCCGACGTTTTGTGCGGGCATGCTTCTCGTCATTCCGCTTTTCGTCAAACAAAATATCGGACTGGCATATTTGGGAAGTTGGCTGATCACGTTGATCATCCTGTTGGCCGCCGCCGCCTGGAAAAAGTTGCCCTATCGTGGTTATCTCGCGCTGATCGCAGGGTCAGTTGCCGGAATCGCAATTTCAGCCGCTCTGATCAGTTGGTGGGTCGGTCTCTCGACGTTCAAATACTGGATCTGGGATTTTGCACGTCTTCGGCGAACGCCGTCGGTGGTCGACATGGTGGCCGTTTACCAGGACCCGCTGCTGCTCGTTTGGCTCGTTTCGTTTGGGACCGGTGCTTTGCTATTTTGGCTGCCGAGCCTGAGAACGGCGACGGCTGAGACCGAAGAATGTGAAACCACCGGATTCGCCCCTGCGTCCGCGCTTCCGCCCCCCGGCGGCTTGCTCGATCGCTTGCTTCTCGTCCTGTCCATCATTCTGATGTCCGTACCGTTTCTGTGGCCGGTTGTCTATCTGCTGATCGACGACGACGCGTCCGAACGCGGTGAACGGCTTGCTAATGTTTGGCCTTTCGTGCTGATCGTTAGCCTTGTCTTATGCGTTTTGAGTTCTCAACGTGTGGCGGGAATTCGAAAGCTCTTGCCGTTTATCCTCGTCGTCACCGCCCACGGCGTGTTTCTCTCACAGCAACTCTGGGGCTCGACGTATGGC
>DASXPW010000289.1:0-11744 GCA_036493385.1 Pyrinomonadaceae bacterium | reverse complement strand
CGCGGTGCCGAAGACAACCTCACCGCAGTCGTCGTGAAGGTAGGCAGATCGTCGCCCGAGAAAGAAATAACACTCGACACGATACACATCGTCGATGATGATGAGGACACGATCGCGACCGCGAGAGCGTCGGCTGAACCCGAACCGCTCGCCGTCGAGCCCGTCGCTCAGGCAGCACCGCTTGCCGCGGAGCCCCTTCCCTCAGCCGAACCGGCGCCGCTGACCCGGTTCGAGATCGTTGATGATGATGAAGAGGCCATAGATTTTGAACCCGCGGAAGCCGAGCCGGAGCTGGTCGATTCCAACGAAGTAACGGCTGAAGAGGACGCCTCGGCTGACCTGTTGGCAAATTCGCTCCGGCCGGGTGCGGTCTCGGCTCCTCAGGCGGCGGCATTTGAAGCTTCGGACGTGTCGCCCGGCAGGTCGGGCATTCGTGGGGTCGTCGTCCCGCTCCTGTTTTTGATCGTTGGCGCGCTTGCTGGTTTTGGCGGCTATTACGCGTGGTCGCAAACGCATCCACCTGCGCCCGTCGTGGCTGAAGCGCCGGCAATAAAAGAGATGAAAACGACCGACATTCCTCTGACCGCCTTTGAGGAATCGCGGCGGCTGGTCGACCAGGACCCGAAGAAATTCATTGCTGCTAATTCAAAACCGCAGGAAGCTCAGGATTACTTTCTTCTCGGGCGAGCGTACCTGCTGACGGGCGAGTATTTTTTAGCGAAAAACGCGTTCAATACCGCAAAAAGCCGCCTTTCTGAGATCGACGTGAAAGATCGTCAGACCATCGCGAATGAGATAGAAATGGCACTTGCGATCATCGCCAACGGCCCCGCCACTGTGAACTTTTCAAAGGCCATCGCGAACGCAAATGTATCGGCCGCCAACTCAAACTCGTCACTCGCTAACCCCTGATCGCGGCACATTGCCGCCGCGCCTCAAACAAAATTACTCCCGCCGAAACCGCCAGATTCAGACTTTCGACAGATTCCGTCATAGCGATCCGGACCGTTGTGTCAGCTCGTGTCGTTAATTCCTGACTCAATCCATGAGCTTCGGAACCCAAAATAAGTAACGACGGCCGCTTCCAATCGAGGGCAAGGTAGTCCGTCTCGCCGCCTCCGCTGGCAGCGATTGTTCGAAAGCCTTCGGACCGAGCCCACTCGAGCGCCGCATTCACATCCGCGTCTTCCCAGATCGGCAATCGAAAAGCCGCTCCCATCGCGGACCTCAACGCCTTTGCCGAAAATGCGTCGGCGGAATTCTTGGAAACGATAAGGCCTGCCGCGCCTGCCGCCTCCGCGGTGCGAACGACCGCCCCGAGATTTGATGGATTGTTGACCTCGTTGAGCATTACGACGAGAGGAAGGTTTTGTCCGCCGAAGTTGATCCTTTGCTCGAACGATTCGCGGTCCGATGCTGGCCGATCGCAGAGCAAAATAATTCCCTGCGCCGTCTTTGTGTCTGCGATCGACGAAAACAGCCGGCCCGGTAACTCGAAAAGATCGTCGCATCGCCGCGACAAGGACATTAGCAGCTCTCGCTCTCTCTCTGCGTCATCAAAGCCCGTGACGTAGAAACCGTCCACGATTCCCAGACCGGAGCGAACGGCCTCCTCAGCCAGCCGGACGCCTTCGATGTAGATCTGGCCGGGTTCTCGACCGTCGCGGACCCGGCGAACGTGTTTCAGCCGTAGATTATCGCGGCTTTCGATTCTATTAGCGGGCATTTCGTGTTTACTGCCTTATTTGTAGCATTTAATAGGACTTTGAAAAAGGCGGCGGCTGTCGCTAAACTTAAGGCTCGTGCAACCTGAAAAGGAAATAATGAGCAAACTCGACCAACTTGCCAAACGCTCGCGACAGGCAGAGCTTGGCGGCGGCGCGGAACGGCTGAAGAAGCAGCGGGACGCGGGCAAACTGACGGCGCGCGAAAGAATCGAATTCCTTCTCGACGAAGGCAGCTTTGAGGAGTTCGATAAGTTTGTCGTCCACCGTTCGACCGATTTCGGTTTGGAAAAACAGCAGTATCCGGGCGATGGCGTCGTGACCGGACACGGTCTGGTCGACGGCCGAGAGGTATTTGTCTTCGCGCAGGATTTCACGGTTTTTGGCGGCTCACTGTCGGAGACCCACGCCGAGAAGATCTGCAAAGTCATGGACCTGGCGATGAAGGTCGGAGCGCCGGTCATCGGGCTAAACGACTCGGGCGGCGCCCGCATCCAGGAAGGCGTTGTAAGCCTTGGCGGATATGCCGATATTTTTCTTCGGAATACGCTTGCGAGCGGCGTAATTCCCCAGATCAGTTGTATCCTCGGCCCGTGCGCCGGCGGCGCGGTCTATAGCCCGGCCATCACAGACTTTAACGTGATGGTCAAGGACACGTCTTATATGTTCATTACAGGACCTGACGTGATCAAGACCGTTACGCACGAAGATGTGACGAAGGACGAGCTCGGCGGCGCGATGACGCACAATGCGAAGTCGGGTGTCGCTCATTTTGCGGCTGATTCGGACGAGCATGCGCTGAGGCTCGCGCGTGAGCTACTTTCTTTTGTCCCGTCGAACAATTTCGAAAACCCGCCGTTTGTCCCGACGGATGACCCCGCTGACCGGGCTGATGAGAGCCTAAACACCGCTGTTCCTGAGTCTTCGAATCAGCCGTACGACATACGCGATATCATCCATTCTGTCGTCGACGAAGGATATTTTTTTGAAGTGCAGGAGCATTTTGCTGCAAATATCGTCATTGGTTTTGCCCGGCTCGGCGGTTACTCGATCGGCATCGTGGCAAACCAACCCGCTGTGCTGGCGGGCGTTCTCGACATCGACGCCTCGGTCAAGGCGGCGCGATTCGTGCGGTTTTGCGACTGCTTTAATATTCCACTGATCACGTTTGAGGACGTGCCCGGATTTTTGCCGGGAGTCAATCAGGAGCATTTCGGTATCATCCGTCACGGGGCAAAACTGCTCTTTGCCTATGCCGAGGCGACCGTTCCAAAGATAACGGTCATCACGCGAAAGGCCTATGGCGGAGCTTACTGCGTCATGGCTTCGAAACATATTCGGACAGATATAAATTTTGCATATCCGACTGCCGAGATCGCAGTGATGGGCGCCGAGGGCGCGGTTGGCGTTCTCTACCGGCGAGAGATCGCCGAGCATGATGAATCGTATCGAAAGGCAAAGGTCTCTGAGTTTGAGGAAAAATTTGCAAACCCATATGTGGCGGCCGAGCGCGGGTTTATCGACGAGGTCATCGAACCGAAATTTACTCGCCCGAAGCTGATCCGGGCGTTGACGCTGCTTCAGAACAAACGCGACTCTAATCCGCCGCGAAAACACGGCAATATTCCGCTTTAGAATTTACTTGAGGTGTCGGCGTGCTGACTCTTCAGGTTACGCATTAACCTCAAGCGACACCTTAACATGTCCAAATTTTCGGTCATCATCCCGGCTTACAATGAGGAATTGTATCTGCCTCGACTCTTGGATTCGATCGACGAGGCGAGGCTAAATTTTCACGGCGGACCGGATGAGATCGAGGTCATTGTGGCAAATAATGCCTCGACCGATCTTACCGCCGAGATTGCCATATCACGCCGTTGCCGCGTCGTCGACGTCATTAAGCGGACCATCGGAGCCGCTCGGAATGGCGGTGCCTCGATCGCGACCGGCGAGATCCTGTGCTTCATAGATGCCGACTCGGCGATACATCCGCAGACATTCAATGCCGTCGATGCCGCAATGCGGAGCCGCAAATACATTGCCGGTGCAACCGGAATTCATCTTGAGCGACTATCCCCTGGAATTCTCTTCACACTAGCTGTGTTCATATTATTCGTTTGGCTGACGGGAATGGACACCGGACTCGTTTTCTGTCGCCGCGAAGATTTTGACGCTGTCGGCAGTTATGATGATGATCGGCTTTACGCCGAGGATGTGAAACTTCTCTGGGCGCTGCGGCGGCTGGGCAGAAAGCGCGGGCAGACGCTGGTTCGACTTAAAGGCGTTAAAGCCCTTGGTTCCACACGCAAATTCGACCGGTTTGGTGATTGGCATTATTTCGCAATGGGCCTTAGAGCCTTGGCTGGGTTTTTGACCGGCGAGCCTAATGACCGCGAAATGGCCGACAGCTATTGGTACAAGCCAGAGCGATAAGCGAAATTCTTTTCAACAATGCGCCCAACATTTGCACGGATCGACCTTCAAAATCTCGCGTTCAACCTGCGATCGTGCCGCGATTTTATAGGCACCGATGTAAAGTATATGGCCGTCGTAAAGGCCAATGCCTACGGCCACGGAGCGGTCGAATGTGCCCGCGTGCTCGAAGTCGAAGGCGTCGATTGGTTCGGTGTCGCGCTGATCGAGGAGGCGATCGAAGTGCGTGATGCCGGGATCAAAAGTCCGATTCTTTGTCTTGGCGGTGTCGTATTGGGGCAGGAATCAGAATTCATCGATCATGGAATAACGCCGGTGATCTTTAATATCGAAAGCGCCGGGCGTTTTAATGATGAGGCTGAGGCTCGCGGCATAACAAGGGCGATCCACGTTAAGATCGACACCGGAATGGGCCGGCTCGGCGTCCGCTGGGACGATCTGGATGAATTCATTCAGCAGCTGAAATCACTCAAGAATCTCCGCATTGAAGGCTTGATGACACATTTCGCCGCCGCGGACGATCCAGGTCAGAATGCGTTCACCGAAACCCAGATCGAGCGATTTGGTCGCGCCGTTGCCGACTTTGAAGCGGCAGGGATTCATCCCAAGATCGTTGACCTTGCGAATTCGCCCGGCGCCGTTGCTCATCCGCGTTCGCGAGCACAGATGGTCCGGCTTGGAGGCATTCTTTACGGGCTTGTGGGTGATGTGCTGCCTAAAGGTGTTCCGAAGCCGGAATTGAGGCCGGTCATGTCGCTCTGCTCAGCCGTGGCCGATATCAAACACATTCAAAAAGGCGAAACCGTCGGGTACGGACGGACTTTTGCGACACAGCGTGACTCCTTGATCGCTCTTGTCCCGATCGGGTATCACGACGGCTATCGTCGGACGTTGTCGAATAAGTCGAGTGTGATCGTGAACGGCCGTCTCGCTCCGGTCATCGGCCGGATCTCAATGGATTGGACAATTGTCGACATAACTGACATTCCCGAAACCGTGATCGGCGACGAAGTCATCCTCATTGGCTCGAACGGTGATCTTCGGATCACGGCTGAAGAGTTGGCCGCCCTCTCCGGAACAATTTCGTATGAGATCACATGCGGCATTGGCAATAGAGTGCCTCGGAAATATATCCGGTAGCGACTGCTTCTTGTAACACCGCATACAGTGACCCGCAAAAACGGTTGAATCGGTTACCGTTAATTCTCATAATTTACGAATGGCCTGGTTTCGAAATTTTAGATGGAAAGAGTTTGGTCACAAGCTCTATGAGAAGGTGTTCGAAACGGACGTTTTTGGCCGATCGGCCCAAGTCGGATTTTACTTTTCGTTCGCCTTCTTTCCGCTCCTTCTATTCCTCGTAACGCTTTTCGGCATTATCCTTGGCTCGACCACATCGCTACAGGCGGAGATGTTTCAATATCTCGCACGAATAATGCCGGCCGAGGCATATAAACTCGTCCAGACCACGATGGGCGAGATCATTAAGAGCAGCACGGGTGGAAAGCTGACGCTCGGTCTGCTCGTCACACTCTGGTCGGCGTCCGCCGGCGTTGACAGCTTGAGAGCTTCCCTCAATTCAGTTTACGAGGTCGACGAGGACCGCGCCTGGTGGTACACGAAATTACAATCGCTCGCCGTGACGCTGATGTTCATCCTGCTGATCGGCATCGCGCTCGGCGCTCTTGCCGCCGGCTGGGAGATGCTGGAACGCGGCATCGCACTCCTCGGTTATGAAGTTACCTCGACATGGGTTCTGTCGGTCATTCAGTGGGTCGGACTGGCGGTGGTCATGATCTTATCGACGGCGGTGATCTATAGCTGGCTGCCGAGTTTTGACAAGTTTCATTGGGTTTGGGTCAGCCCGGGCGCCATCGTGGCGATCATCCTATGGGCGGTCCTGACGACAGCTTTCCGCGTTTATTTGCAATATTTTAACTCGTACAACAAGGCGTATGGGTCGCTGGGCGCAGTCATCATTTTGATGTTGTGGATGTACCTCACCGGCATGGCTTTGTTGATCGGCGGCGCGATAAATTCGGTCTTGACCGAGATGTCCGAAGGCTCCGGCGCCAAAAAAGCTGAAATGCACGAAAAAGAGCACACTGTAAACGAGCTGAAGAAAGAAGAGTCCGAAAAACGGTAACGGACGCGGCGGTTCCTGCGTCGCGGCTTAGGTGCTATCATTTCCCTGCCGCCTATCGCCGCCATCAAACTATGTCTTTAATGCTGCAAGAGATCGCCGAGCAGCCCGAGGTGCTCGAACGCACCATCGCGGCCGAGCGTGACAAAATAACCCGCATCGGCGACTTCCTTCGATCGCGAGATATCGACCTGATAATTCTCGTTGCTCGCGGTAGCTCGGACAATGCCTCCCTTTTTGGGCGTTATCTGTTCGAAATGACGACCGGAATTCCGGTCTCGCTGTCAGCTCCGTCTGTCGTCACGCTTTATAAGGCCCGGCTCCGGCTTAATCGTGCCGTCGTGATCGGGGTCTCGCAATCCGGCGAGGGCGATGACATCAACCAAGTGCTCGACAGCGCGAAGGCCAATGGAGCATTTACGCTAGCCATTACCAACGAGGCCGACTCGTCGATGGCGAAGCTCGCCGACGAAACGCTCCTGATCCATGCCGGCCGCGAGCGCTCGGTTGCGGCGACAAAGACCTATACGGGCCAGATGCTCCACTTCTATTTGCTGGCGAACGCGATTGGCGATAAACGGCTTGATTACAGTCGAATACCGCCGTTAGTTCAACAATCACTTGAACTTCAGGATGCCGTAAAGGAATGCGCCAACCGATATGTCTTTATGGAAAATTGCGTCGTCGTTGGCCGCGGTCTGAACTATGGCAACTCGTACGAGCTGGCCCTGAAGCTGATGGAGACATGCTATGTCGTCGCCGAGCGATTCTCATCCGCCGACTTTTTCCATGGGCCGCTGGCGGTCGTAGAACGCCGCTTTCCCGTCATTCTTTTCGGTCCAAACGGCGTCACGCAAAAAAGCAGTATCGAGCTTCTTGAGCGGCTTCGCGAGCTGCATGCCGATTCTCTCGCGATAACTAACGATCCTAAGATCGCCGGGCTCGCATCGCATTCCGTCAAGCTTTCAGAAGACATCGACGAGATCCTCTCGCCGATCCCGTTCATCGTGCCCGCCCAGCTTTTTGCGGCATATCTATCCGAGGCAAAAGGCCTCGATCCCGACGCTCCGCGCTCGCTGTCAAAGATCACAAAGACGGTTTGATATGTCCGAGATCGCTGAGGACCGATCGTCGTCGCTTACCCGAGTGGCGATATTAATGTTGGTAGCGTCTCTTGGCTTTATTCAGCTTCCGATCGCTGTTTTTGGGCAGAACCTCGTACTCACCGACATCATCTTTCTCTTCTTGCTGGCATCTTGGCTGTTTGATGTCCTGCGGCTCGGTTATCGGCCCCGCTGGCGTTCGTTCTATTGGCTTCTGCTATTTTACTCAGGAGCTCTGGCGTTGTCTTGTGTCTTCTCGGCCGATCCGCGCCAAAGTTTTTCACGCTTGCCTGCTGAGATCTATCTTCCTCTATTGACGGCCGTCGTCGCAGACGTCGTACGCACTTCTGCGGGCTTAAGAAGCTCGTTGATCGCCTGGTTAGGCGGCACCGCGTTTGCCGTGACGCTGGGCACTCTAACCATCGCATTATTTTATGCGCAGCCCAACAGCCCGCTCCTCGACTATCTGACCTATCATTACGGTGCGGTGCCGGTTGGCAACTACCCGCGAATAACGTCCACCTTCGTCTCGGCGAGCATGCTGTGCAATTATCTGAATGTCTCGCTCATTCTCACCATTATGGCGGCGGCTTCGGGCTGGATATCTAACCGACTGGCCTGGGTCGTTGGCTCGCTGATCTTCATCTGTTCGGTCTTTACTATCTCGGTCGGACTCGGCGGAGTCTTTCTTGGGCTCGGCCTTGTTTATTATCTTTTTAGATCGACACGGCGTTCGTTTCGAGTGCTTGCCTTGGCAACATCCTCGTTGATCGCACTTGTGTTTCTTGTGCTCTCGGCGGTCGCTTTGCGTGCAGACGAAGTCGCGGCCCTCGCCCCATCCGGTCGGATCCTGGTCTGGCGAGAGGCATTTCAAACGTTTGCGGAGAATGCCTTTACCGGTCATGGATTGGGCCTTTCGGTGGCCAACGTGGTTTTCCAGAACGCCGAAGGGTCTTTCAGCCTTCTGACCGATGCTCACAACACATACCTGAACATCGCCGCTCAGGCGGGACTGGCGGGGCTTGCGGCGATGATTGCGATCACGGTTTTCGTTCTGGCTAAATGGAAAGGCGCGGCTCGCCCAAACAAGATCGCGGCCGGCCTTGGGGCCGCATTTCTATGCGCGTTCGTTTATCAAGGGCTCACGGGCTCATTCGAGCACGCGAGACATTTATGGGTGCTGATGGGATTGTTTGCTGCGGCGGTGAGTACCGGAGCTAAAGCGGATCAAAATTCCTGAACTGCCCTTAGCAGCGCCTCGCGCATCTCGCCGGCGGTGCGCCACCTTAATTCGACCTGCTTGGCGAGCGCCGTTTCGATCACGGCGGAAACTTTTATCGGCACGTCGGGCATGCGGGTCGAGATCGGGACTATGGGCTTTTCGAATATGGCCTTGACGGTTTCAGCGATGCCCGCTTTCGGGCTGATATCGAGCGCGTGGGCGCCCGTCAAGAGGCTGTAGGCTGTCATGCCGGCCGCGTAAATATCAGACGGCGGCTGGACCTCCTTGAAATCACGCACCTGCTCCGGCGGCATGTACGCGATCGTTCCCGCCACGTCGCCGACCATCGTCACGCCGCTCATACCGGTCTGTTTATAGCTTTTCGAGAGTCCAAAATCCGTTAGCTTTGCCATAAAATTCGGGTACCGGCCGTCGACCAGGATGTTCTGCTCTTTTATATCGCGATGTATGAAGCCCAAATTGTGCGCAAAATCGAGCGCGGCCAGAGTTTGCTCGATGATGCTGACGACCTCGCGGTAATTGAGCTTGCCACCTCGCGATTTGGCGAGACGTGCCGCATCCATGCCGCTGACGTATTCGGTGACGAGATAAACAATGCCGTTATGACTCCCGTGCTCGATGTAGCTGACGATGTTCTGATGGCGCAGCGACGAGGCAACTTCGATCTCCCGCATGAAGCGTTTTAGCGACTGCTCACTAACGGCAACCTCAGGCAAGAGTGTCTTGATCGCGACCGCATTGCCGCTGCCGACCGATCGGGCGAGCATGACGCTGCCCATGCCGCCCTGGCCGAGAACGCGGATCATCTGATAGCCCGGGATCGGCTGTGGATTTTGTTTAAGCTTTTCGCGGCACGCGTCGCAAACATAGGACATGTTCGCGTTCGGGTTCGACGCCGAAGCCTCGGCCGGGATGCCGCAATTCAGACACGGGACCGTTATCAAGGACGGCTCGGTCTTGCCGAAGCCCTCTCCGTCCGCCGACGAGGTCGCCGAAGCCTGGTCGGCGGACACCTCGACCTCAAGGATCGTTTCTCCGCCCTGGATGCGGTCGCCGTTCTTTAGATGGGCCGTCTCGACACGCGAGCCGTTTACAAAGGTCCCGTTGGTCGAGCCAAGGTCGCGCAGAAACGCCTGCGGAGGGGCAATTTCTACGATGCAGTGATGGCGCGAAAAAAAGCGGTCATGCGGCAGGCAGAACTGTGCGTCCTCGCTTCGGCCGATCATGAACGTCTCGTGCTGATCGAAGGTGAACACGCGTCCGGTCTGAGGGCCCGCGACGACGTGTAGTGTCACACGCATTGGTTAGATTATAGAGAATCGATAGCAGCTACGCCAATGTGAAAGCCCTTCACCCGAACTGTCGATTCCGGTTTCTAAATTCGTTGGATCTTCAATGCTGAAATAGCGCGGGAAGAATACTGACGACCCCCCAAAACATGATCCAAACTATGCACAAAACGAAGCCCGCAGCGCCGAGAATGATACCCGCTAACGCGAGCCCTTTCCCGCCATATGCGTCCGGATTACTTTTTGCCTGATTTTGGCCGATCAAACCGGTTATAAGAGCGGCCGGTCCAAGTAATATGCTGAGATAGCAACACCACCATCCGATCGTCATGCTCGCGATACCGAGACATAGCGATACTATCGGCAGAGTCTGATTCGGCCCGGACCGCGCCATCATCGGATGCGGCGCGAACGCATAATTTTGCTGCGGCTGCTGCGCCTGCCATTGCACCGGCGGATAACTCTGTTGCGGAGGCGGCTGTTGCTGCTGCTGTGCCCAACTGATCGGATTCGTGTTTCGCGGCGGATCCAGAACGATCGTCGGCGGCGAGTCATCGTGCAGCGGTCGGGTCGGTTCCTCGCCTTGCGTCTGCATCAGCAGCTCGCCGTCGTCGAGACAAAAATTCAGATCGTTGTCCGAGTAGGTTTTATGGCACCGCGGGCAGCTTTTCATTATGCGTCAAAGGGTTTATTTGGCGATCTGCAGATTCTTAAATCCGATCTTGGCGGCATCGCCGGCATAGAGTCCGGGCACGCCGCCTTTGTAGCCGTACGTGCTCGGGATCGTAGTGACAAGCTGTCCGTTGATATAAAGTTCAACTTTGCCGTCCGCCTCTTTGTCACGCGCCTCCAGCACGTTTTCCTGCGCGCCGTCCTTGATCGCGGCCGAATTTGTCCACGCGACGACCGTCTTTTCGTCCGTAGGCTCGTGTCTCACGACGCGATATTTTTTGGTCTTCGTATTTATCAGGAACGCATAATCCTGTATCAATGGCGACGGATTGCTGTGAAAAATAAGACCGTAGCCGTAGCGCGAATCCATATTGTCGACATTTCGCAGCGTGACGCGCGTGTTTGCGTTCTCGGTCGAGTAGTCCTCCGGTGCGACCAGGACGTAGTAGTAGCCCTTTTCCTTCGACGCCATAAAAAACTCGCCATTCGTAAATTCGGTTACGCCGTAGGTCGATTTATCACGGACCCAATCTTGCAGATCGATGTCCTGAACACTTGTCCGCGACGGATCCGTGCTAGTGGTCGAGGTATTGCCGAACGTATTAGCGATCGAATTTGACGTCGTGGTCTTGTTGCCCGTCGTCGTCTTTGCATTCACGGTCGTATTCGACACAACCGCCGGCGTGCTGCTTTGGCTGGCGATATAAACAAACAGCCCGACCAGTCCGCCTCCGCACAAGATGACTACGGCCCCTAATATAAGTACCGCCCAGATCCACGCTTTCGAAGATTTCTTTTTTACCGGAGCTCCAAATTGCGGCTGCGGAGCAGTGTTCCACGCCGGCTGGACCACAGGCTGACTGAGCTGCGCGACCTGTGGATTGGTCGGCGGCGGCTGATTCATGAAAACGGTCGCCGGCGGCTCGGCTGCGCCGCCTGCCTGCTGCAAAACGACACCGTCGTCGAGACAGAAATTGAGGTTATCGTCGGTATAAGTGCGTTGGCAGCGCGGGCAGATCTTCATTCGTTTCCTCTATCGAGTGAGCACGTGCAGTCTAAGCGAAGTTATTATACGCATAAACGCCCCAAACTCTCTAGTCACAGCCCCGGGGCAGTCGTCCAATGACCACTTGCGGC
>DASXPW010000288.1:0-3870 GCA_036493385.1 Pyrinomonadaceae bacterium | reverse complement strand
AACTTATAAACCGTCCGGCATCGGAGCTAAGCTGCGCGGGCCCGGACCACACTCTTTACTCGTACCCGAAAACGGCGCAGCGTCGAAGGCCGCGCCAACTGTCGATGCTCCTAAGATCAAGGCGCCCCCAAAACCGGCATCGGCACGGACCGGAAGGCGGAACTCATCGTCAAGGCTTCTGGTCCTTCGGCTTCGCCGCGACGGTTCGTTTGGCGCTCCAGTCGTCGGTGGCGCTTTCGTTGAACGTGACGGTCCCGCCCATCTCGTCGCCCTTGACCTTGCCCGTGAACGTCAGCGTCACGGGATTGCCGTTGTAATCGATCGTGTAGGAAAAGGTAATGTCATCGCCCTTGATCGTTCCCGCAAGTGCTACATCGCCACGCGAACGACTGGCCGTGCCGGTCAGCTTCTCACCGTCGACCTTGAACACAAGCCCGAGCGGCTGCGGACCGCCCGGCGTGCCAAAGGTCGCATTCCATTCACCCGCGACGGACTTCTGCGCCGACGCACTCGCGGCAAAGGTCAGCAACGAAATAAGGACAATCGAACCTACGAACATTACTCGTCTCATATTGACTCTCTGGTTCGACCAATATACTTCACTTCCTTCGGTACAGCCATTTTGCCAGTCAGGCCGTCGATGCGAACATTGATGATCAGGTCAAAACATTTGGCTAATGTTTTACGTAGTCTCATACATAAAACCGCAATGAAAAAATACTTGATCACAGTATTTGTGTCGATTTTCGTTTCCGGCGCATTCGGCCAGCAGCTTTACATGCCGCGCAATGTAGCGCGTGCGTTTGCCAACGGCACACGGTCGGCGGATGGGAAGCCGGGGCCTAAGTATTGGCAGAACAAGGGCGTTTACAACATCTCGCTAACCGTTGCTTCGCCTAATAAGACGATCAGCGGCAGTGAAGAAATTACATATACGAACAACAGCCCAAACGCGCTCGATAGACTTGTGTTTCGCCTTGAGCTAAACGAACACCAGCCCGAAGCGCCGCGTGAATACCCTGTGATCGATAGCTATCTTACGTCGGGCGTTCATATTGACGAGTATTCAGAAAACGGCAAAGTCAAACCGTTTCCCAATGCGACCGGCGTCACTTACGCGCCGGTCCGGCTCGACCAAAAGCTCGCTCCGGGCGCGTCCGTTAAGCTCACGGTCAAGTGGCACGTCGATCTCGCCGAGCACAGCAACGAGGCGGGCGGTCGCGAAGGCGTCATCGACCCGACGACGTTCTTTATCGCTTACTGGTATCCACGCATCTCCGTCTACGACGACACCGATGGCTGGGACATGGATTTCTTTACCGGCGGCCACGAGTTTTACAACGATTTCAATGACTACACTTATCAGGTCACGGCGCCTCGCAATTTCGTGGTCTGGGGCACGGGCGATCTGCTAAACGCGGACGAGGTGCTGCAGCCGCAAATCGCCGAGCGTCTGAAGCGATCGTTCACCAGCGATGACGTTATCCACGTGGCCACGCTGCAGGAGCTGACGGGCAAGACGGTGACGAAACAGTCCGACAACTTGACCTGGAAATGGAAGGCCGACAATGTCTCCGACGTCGCTCTCGCCGTCAGCGACCACTACATCTGGGACGCGGGCAGCGTTATCGTCGACAAAGCGGCCAATCGGCGAGCGAGTGTTCAGTCGGCCTATGACGAGAAGTCGAAGGATTTTGAAAAGATGGTCGAGTACGGCAAACACTCGCTCGACTGGGAATCGAACAATTTTCCGGGCGTTCCGTATCCGTTTCAAAAGACGACGATCGTGCGCGGCTTCGCCGACATGGAATATCCGATGATGGTCAACGACAGCTCGCAGCAGGACCCAAATTTCACCCGCTTCATCGCCGAACATGAGCTCCTGCATTCGTGGTTCCCGTTTTACATGGGCATCAATGAGCAGCGGTACGGTTTCATGGACGAGGGCTGGACAACGGCGTTCGAGTACATGATCGGAACGGCCGACCTCGGGCCGCAGCTTGCTGACCAGACATTTAAGCAATTTCGTGTCGCACGATGGATAAATTCGGCCACCGCCGACGGCGATCTGCCGATCATAACTCCCGCCGACGCAATGGCCGGCTCGGGTTATCCTGAAAACGAATACGGTAAGCCGGCACTCGCTTATCTCGCTCTTAGAGATATGCTCGGCGACGCCGAATTTAGCCGTGTGTTGCACAAATTCATCGCCGACTGGCATGGAAAGCACACGCTGCCATGGGACATGTTCAATTCGTTCAATGCCACGCACGGTCACAACCTTAACTGGTTCTTTCAGAGCTGGTACTTCGATAGAGGCTGTATCGATCTCGCCGTCGACGGTGTCACTAAGACGGGCGGAGGCTACAATGTCGCGATAAAAAACATCGGCGGGTTTGTCGCTCCGGTCGATGTCGTCATGCAGTACTCGGACGGGACGAGTGAAAAGCTTCATCAGACATCAGCCGTCTGGACCGCAGACCAAAGACGGACCACGGTCAAGGTCAAGACCGCAAAAACTGTCAGCTCAGTCACGCTCGACGGCGGTATCTGGATGGATGCGAACACGGCGGACAACAAATGGGCAGCACAATGATCGCGTTTGAGGCACGCGATCTGCCCCAAGACACACGTTGCGACGTCGTCGCGAGGCAAAGGCAGCGGTTGATATGCAGCCATGATATTTCTTAAAATGGGATTCTCTCTCCATATCTCACGCAACGGGCTCGCAGACGTAACACGTTGCGACCAGGAGGTGACAGGAATGCCTAGAACCACTCGTGTCCTTTTGCCTTTCGTATTCGCTCTGCTCTCGGCGTTCCCGATCCCGGCGCAGAGCTTTGATCCCTTTGCTACCCCGACACCTACGCCGGCGCCAAAACCAACTCCGCAGGCGCGAGTGTATGGTTGCCCTTCGATGACGGTTCAGCCGCTAAATCGCCGCCAGATCCGGGACGGCCAGACGGTCGGCTTCGTTGCTAACATTTCCGGCGGCGACCCGAAGGTCATGCCGAATATAATTTGGAGTACATCGGCGGGCACGATCACAACGGGCCAGGGTTCGCGTCAGATCACACTCGATACAACAGGCGCGGGCAGCTCGCCCGACCGCATGATAAAGGTCGACGTTTGGGTCGGCGGCTACGCTGCGGAATGCATGTTGCAAGGTTCGGCGAGTGCGAGGATCATTCCGTCGGCAATAAAGTTTGGCGATTTCGGCAAGCTGTCCGACGAAGCGGAAAAAAAGAACCTTAAGACGTTGGCCGATTATATGGCGCAAGTGCCGGATAATGTTTGGCTGATCGTTTACGCCGGGCGAGACAGCGCACGAGGGTTTGCCTACACACAGGCGAAGAAGATGAAGGATGAGCTGGTCGCTAATGGCGTTCCGTCTCACCGCATTATCTCGCTTGACGGTGGGTACATGGAAAAACCGCTGTTTGATTTCTGGATCGTTCCCTTTGGAGCGCAGCCCCCACGACCGAACCCAACGATCGATCGGAGCGAGATAATGAACGCGAGGACTCAGTCAACCAAGCCGCAATCGTGATCGGCGCGACGAATCATGGAGAATTGATCTCACTTCGATTAGAGTGAAGTTTCTGGTTTCGGAGGTTTCTTGCCCTCGCCAAGCAGCGGAAGTATCTCCTCGATCTGATCATCACGTCGCGTAAAAGAACACTCCGAGGTCTTCAGAAATCCCTTTACCATTCGGGCAAATACAAGGTATGTCTTGCCCTTTTCGAAATAATACTCGTCGCTGGAGCTCCGAGTGCCGTCAGAGTTTCGAGTCTCATCGGAAACAATAGATATTTCACCGTCGTCGATTCCTTTCCAGTAGCGGTCGACCGCGAACACCGTCGTTTTTGT
>DASXPW010000287.1:0-3206 GCA_036493385.1 Pyrinomonadaceae bacterium | reverse complement strand
GGTTCGGGAAAATCAACGCTAATGAACCTGATCGGCTGTCTCGACTCTCCGTCCAGCGGCGAATACTGGATCAACGGCCATCTGGTGTCGGAAATGACCGACGATCAACTTGCCCGCATCCGTAACAAGGAGATCGGGTTTGTCTTCCAGACGTTCAATCTGCTTGCGAGAGCGACGGCTTTGCATAACGTGGAATTGCCGCTGATCTATGCGGGCATGCGTGCGGGTGAAAGATATGAGAGGGCACAAGCCGCGCTGGCGTCGGTCGAGCTCGGCGACCGTGTGGGTCATCGCCCGAACGAACTCTCGGGCGGACAGCGGCAACGCGTTGCAATTGCCCGCGCTCTTGTAAATCATCCCTCGATCCTGCTGGCTGACGAGCCGACCGGCGCCCTCGATACAAAGACCAGCTACGAGATCATGGAGCTTTTTGAGCATCTTCACGCTGAAGGCAACACCATTATTGTGGTGACCCATGAGCAGGACATTGCGGCACGCGCTCACCGCGTGATCACCATTCGCGACGGTAAGATAGAATCTGACACAATGAACAAATGACCGGCGATATACCGCTGTATGCGACCGTTGTCTTTGTCCTCACCGCACTGCTTACCGTCGGCTTTTTATTTCGGTCCTTCCGCGATCTGCGGCCGCCTGGAGTCGGGTCGCAACTCCTCGTTTTCCTGATCCCGTTTTGGATGCTATTGACCGGTTTTCTTGCGTCGACGGGATTTTATGCAAAGTTTGATGTCTTCCCTCCGCGGATCTTTATATTCGGTGTGCTGCCGTCGCTGATTCTGATAATTGGTTACTTTATTTTCTTTAGGCGTACCTTTATCGAATCTTTGTCGATCAGGACGCTCACGATGCTCCATATCATCCGGGTTCCGGTTGAGATCTGTCTCTTATGGCTTTTTCAGGCCGCAGTGGTTCCGCGAGCGATGACGTTCGAGGGTTGGAATTTTGACATACTTTCAGGTCTGACGGCGCCGCTCGCATATTGGCTTGGATTCCGCAATAGACAAATTCATAAACCTCTGTTGATAGTATGGAACCTCTTTGCGCTTGGTCTGCTCGCAAATATCGTCATCATAGCTATTCTGTCGATGCCCACATCGGTCCAAAAGCTGGGTTTTGACCAACCCAACGTGGCCGTAGCGTATATACCCTTTATCTGGCTGCCCGCGATAATTGTCCCGATCGTCCTTTTCGCGCATCTGGCGTCGCTCTGGAGATTGATTCGCGGCCAAACCGCTTAGCGCCAATTGTTTATGCGAGAGCGGCGGCTGACTACAGTAACCTAAACCGCAGTTTCTGCGTATACTTTCTAGTTGCGTCTGCATCTAAACGCTGATGAATTTTACCGAGACCCTTAGACTTGCCCTCTCAGCCATATGGGCGCATAAGTTGCGGTCGTTCCTGACGATACTAGGGATGATCGTCGGCGTGATGACCTTTATGATCGTCGTTTCGCTGCTTCTGGGTTTTAGCGCCTATGTGGACGAAAAGATCGCAGGTATCGGCTCCAATTCATTCACGATCCGTAGGTTCGGTTTTGACGACTTTAAGGACACCGACTCGATCGCAGCGGCGCAGCGCCGAAATACGGAGCTTGATTTTCAGGAGCTCGATTTCATAAAGGCCCATTCGCAGCTCATCGATATGATCGGGGCAAAATCCGGCGGCGGTCCCGTCGAGGTCAAACGTGGTAGTCAGTCGCTTCAGGACGTTTCAGTCACCGGTGTTGAACCGGTCATCGGCAAGATCGAAAAGACGGACGTATCCCAAGGGCGCTTCTTTACCGATTCCGAAAATGAAAATGGCATGCGTGTCGCTTTTGTCGGCCAGGACGTTGTCGACAAGCTCATGCCTAACATCGACCCGATCGGCGAGGAGATATCCATTCGTGGAATTCCCTATAAGATCGTCGGAGTTCAGACCGCCAAGGGAACGGTATTTGGCCAGCCCCAGGACAGTTTTATCTGGCTTCCGATCAAGACATACGGTATTGCTTTCGGCGGACTGACTCGCGGCCGGGCACCGTATTTCGAGGCACTGGCAAAGCCGAATGTTAACTTTAACGATGCAGTCGAAGAGGCGCGAACCCTGATGCGTATCAAACGCAGGCTTGCGTTTGGCGAAAAGGACAATTTCGGGATCCTTACGCCCGACGCGATCTCCAATCTTATTGGCAACGTGACGAAACCGATCGGGATAGTCATACTCTGCGTGCCTACGATCGCCCTGCTCGTAGGTGCGATAGTTATCATGAATATCATGCTCGTCGCTGTTACGGAGCGAACCAAGGAGATAGGTATTCGAAAGAGCCTGGGTGCTCGACAAGCTGACATTCTGAAGCAGTTTCTGTTGGAGTCGGCAACGCTCTCGGCGGCCGGAGGGCTCATTGGGCTTATATTGGCAGAGATAGCCGGATTCATCATCACGGCAACTTTTTTCCGGACGAGCATCCCCCTGTGGACAGCGGCACTGGCCATTGGATTTTCAGGAATTGTCGGGGCGGCCGCAGGTATATACCCCGCCTGGAAGGCGGCGCTTTTGGATCCGATAGAGGCACTTAGAGCCGATTAGACGTATATGAAGTTTTTGACGAGTTCATTTTATGAGAACTTCAAGATGGCGATCGACACGCTTAAGGGCAATAAGCTACGCTCGATATTGACCATTGTCGGCGTCTTGGTTGGCGTCATCACGGTGATGCTCATTTCGTCCATTATCAGCGGCATCAACGTCGCGGTCGAGAAGCAAGTCGAGTCATTTGGAACAACATCTATTTTCCTTTACAAATTCGATATCGGCTTTCACGTCGGACGGCGGTCGCAGGAAGAAAGGATGCGAAAGCCTCTGACCGTCGCCGACGCTGAGGCGATAAAAAAGCTTCCGACCATCGACACCGCCGTACCCTTTCTCGATGTGTCTAACGATTTCTTTGGCGGAAAAATATTGGTCACCGGTAAAAATGGGAAGACGTCGTCGTCGATATCGCTACAGGGAACTCAGCCCGAAATTGAAAGAACAACCAGCGAAGTGCTTCTTAACGGCCGATGGTTTTCTCAAAGTGAGAGCGACGAAAAGGAAAATGTCTGCCTGATAGGCGCGACCGTTGCCGACGAATATTTCCCTTTTGACGACCCGATAGGCCAGACACTGACTATCGGAGGCCAGGAATACCGCGTGATCGGCACACT
>DASXPW010000286.1:0-5485 GCA_036493385.1 Pyrinomonadaceae bacterium | reverse complement strand
CCGCGGGTTTCTGCGCCGTTTTTGGCGAGCCGGTCGGACTTCCGCTTGGCGACGCCGCGGGCGACGGCGACGTCGGCGGAACTTCAGGCGATGGCGTAATCTCCGGCTGTCGCTGTGCCGGCTTTTCTTCCGCGACGGTCTTTATCTTTGCAAAGATCTTTAGCAGGTCAAGATGCGCCGTCCTTTCGCCGAGCGCGAGCAAACGGTTCCATGAACGCACAAAATCCTGTGCGGTCACGCTCTTTCCGTTTGTCCATTTGGCATCTTTCCGGATCTGAAAGGTCCAGGTCTTGTTATCAGATGTCGACCATTTTTCTGCAACTGCGGGAACAGCCGTCAGCGTTTTGGGGTCGATGGAAGCGAGACCACGATAAATGGCCCGAACGACATCTGACTCAGGCGGCGATTCCGCAAACGCCGGATCGAAGGATCTCGGCAGCTTGCCGTTGCTCCACCGAAGCTCCTGCTTTGCAGGCGGCACCGGCTCGGCAAAATAGGGTTGCGGCTCGGTGCTTTTGAGATTGGAGCACGACGCCAGAAGCAACGATGCGAGTGCCCAGACGGCAACTCGAACGCCGATCAGGCGCGCCCGCCAAAAGCAGTTTTTTCCCGAGATAGACATGCGGCTAGCTCGCGCTAGAAACTCTTAATTGCTCGAAGATTTCAATTGTCCGCCGACGAGCCTCTGCAAACCCGTCGGACGTGTCGATCAACAGATCGGCAAATTTCTTTTTTTCTTCCTGCGCCATCTGCGCGGCAATTCGGACGGAAGCCTCTTCCGCCGAAAGGTTGTCGCGCATAATCAATCTATCTAATTGTACCGCAGGTAGGCACCAGACGACGATGAGTTTATCGAACCGTTGATAGCCTCCCGATTCGATCATCAAGGCCGCATCGACGATCGCTATCCCGTCCGGATCAGCCTGTTCCCATTCGCCGATCCAGCGGTCCTGCTCGGCGATAACTAATGGATGCACGATAGAGTTGAGAAGCTGTCTTTTCGCCTCATCGGCAAAAACGATCTTCCCCAGTTTGCTGCGGTCGAGCGCGCGGTCTGGCAAGAGCATATCCGGCCCAAACGCCTCGACTATTTTTTTGAGTCCTTCGGTGCCCGGCTCGACCACCTCTCTCGCCGTCTTGTCGGCATCGAGCACACGGCATCCCAGCTCGCGAAAAACATCGCAAACAAACGACTTCCCAACCGCGATCGACCCCGTCAATCCAACCTTCAGCATAGTGTTTCGACCTGATGGTGATATCACCGAACGCGCCGCAATGCAAAATGTTGATCATGATCCCGCGGTCTCGTTCGTTAGAATCGTTTCGCGGCGTGTTTGTCCCTCTCAAGCATATCGAGAGGAGGTCGTCGGGTTGAGCGGCGGCCCCGACAAATTTTGTCGGGGCTTGCAGACAGGGATGCCTGCGGTCTCGGCGAGAGATAGCGATCCTCGTAAATAGCGAGCGGAGCTATTTGGCATCAAGTGAAAAATATGCAATTGCCGGGTCGTGGTCGGAGTAGCGTTCGGGGCGTTGGTCGTCGTTGCGAAATACCTCGGGGTAATCGGCGTTGACGCGGGCGTAGCCGAAACCCTTTACATAATTTACAAATGCCGGGCTGATCAGGATGTGATCGATCGCCTGGGCGTTTCCGTCAAAGGTGTATGAGTAGCGCTCTTCGGGTTTGATAACATCGACAAGGTCGGTGAGTTCGGGGTCGAGAAGATCGTCCGACGCCATCAGCAAAGAATCCTTTGCGGCTGGCTTTCCCTTGATCGTGCCGACAACGTCCATCACACCATCGTTGAATTGAAAAGCATTGAAATCGCCGATGAGCGCAATGCGCTCGTTTGGATCGGCCTTTAACCTCTCGGCAACGGTGCGGGCGAGAAACTCGGCCTGAAGTCTCTTCTTGAGACGCACGTTGGCCATCTGTTTCGGGTCGTTGTAGCCGAGCATCGATTTTAAATGGTTGACGATGAGCGTGAACTCAAACGGTTTGCCCGTTTTCGCGTCGTCGATCGAGGCGCGAAGCAAGAGCGGCGGGCGGTCATTTAGAAACTCGTCCTCGCCGGTGTCGGGGTTTTTGAATTTTTCATTTTTTCCGAGCTGCTTTACCTCGATGACTTTGACCCGCGACGACTTAACAAGAAATCCGACATCGATGCCGCGTCCGTCGTTGCCTTCGATAAGATAAGCCTCATATTTCGGGTTGGGTTTCCCGGCCGCTGCGGCGTCCGAATTTACACGTTCGGCAAGGCGCTTGAGTGTCGACAGGTTTTCGACCTCGACCGTACCGATAATGTCCGGCGTCTGCAGATAGTCGCGGATAGCCATCGAGACCTTTTTCAAACGACGGTTGAAAGCATCGGTCGTCAAAACGTCTTCCTTTATCTCGGGATCGTCCACATCATCGAAAAAGTTTTCGAGATTCATTCCGGCGACCGAGAATTGCCGATCGGTTGGAACGGGCAACGGATTTGGCTTGCGACCCATCGTCGCTGTCACCTTTTTATCCGCGTCGAGGAGCAGCGTATAGCGGCCAAAGGCGAAATGCATGACGCCCGTTACGTCGGACAAGATCATGCCGGCGGTTGCGTTCAGTGACGGTGCGGTCTGCTGTATTTGCGAGCCCGACCCTTCGACAAGCTGCTCATTTGTGTCGACGCGGATCGCTTCCGGGTTTGAGTCGAAGATCTGCAGATGCGGCAGATCGCGTTTCCATTTATCTTTGTCCGGCGACGCGTTCAGCTCGCGTACATCCAGACCCGGTTCGCGAAACGGGCGCTCAACGCCCTTAGCAACTCCGAAAAAGACGCCGTTAGATTCGGCCGATGCATTTTTGATATCGACGCGGCCGCCGGTCGGCGCGACGACCGTCATTTCCGGCACCGAAACGCGCATGCCCTCAAAGCGTTCAAGCTCGTCGACGCCGTTTGATAAAAAGTCCGCCACCGTCAATACGATCGGCTTTGGAAGGGTATTACCCTTGGACAAAACGTTATATTTATCCTGCCCGAGGCGATGCGACAGCTCGGTCGTCGTCATTGAGCCGACGTCGTTTCGATTGCGATATTCCTGGACCTCGCCCGAGACGGAAACAAGGCAGCCAATAGCGATCTCAGCCGGCGGCGGATTTTTTGTAAAAACAAAAATGCCTTCGCTGGTCGCGGGATTTCCGTCCGTTTTATCGTCGGGCGTCTGGATGAAGAAGCCGGTCTTTGTGCGGGCGGTGACATTGCCCGTCACCGTGACGATCTCACGCTCGTGCGGCGAGGTGTTGCCCGTGCCCTGAACTTCTGAGATGGAAAAGGCTTTCTGACCGACGGCGGCGGATGAGATGGCGATGGCCGCAAAAGTCACGGCCACTAGCCGGATTATCATTCGTTTCATGGGCTAGTTTGCGAGTGTAACGGTAAACCGCGAAGCAGTTTACTGATGATCATGGCGGCGTTCGATCATCTCCTGCGTTATCTTTGGCACGTTGCGGAAAAAATCGTATCCGGTCAGCCGCTCGACCTGGTCGACAGTCACCCGGTAGTTGCGCCACGGGGCGTTGATATCGACGTTGCCGAAATTTGGGACGATGAAACCAAACGCGCGCGTGCCTTTTCCGATGCGGTGCAGATCATCAACGCCGTTCGGCAGCACGAGCACGACCTTCCACGTGTATTGCGGAATGACGACATTCCCGTTCGCGATCGTTCCCAGATTCCCGACCGGCCCATCGACGATGTAAAGCTCGTTACCCTGAGACGCGAGTGTGCGGCAATAGGTCTCGAGGTCTTCCCACGGGCCCTGATTGTTGTTTGAGGTCTGTGGGACGAAATTGGTCATCAGGAAGGTGGCCGAATTGTTTTCGACGGTATTGGTCCGATCGCCCGACGGGCACATATGGCCGCGTTCGTATCCCGAGCCGCTGTAATCCGTGTCGGTGACGTGATACCAATCGATCGGCAAGGCCGGATCGGGACGATAGTCGTCCTGTCGCTGCACACCGCCTACCCACGAGCTGTCGAGCCGCCACGCGACCCAGTTTGGCTCGCCGCGGCTGCGGTTGTACGAGAGCGTGTACTGCGGCTTGGGCATCAGGTAATTGTTCTCGTTGGCAATATCAGGCGTCGCATTGTTCGGGTTGCCGAGGATAAGCGGGTCTTCGTCGGGAAGCGGAGCATTGATCGTGAGCTGCTGCTGAAGATTTGCGTGGCGGCCCTGGTCGTCGCTTACGGTCGCGGTGACGAGATGCGCACCGCCGGTCGTGTTTGCCGAAACAACGGCAAGGAATGAATAGACGTTGTCACCTGCCGAGACATCGCCGTGCGTGCCGTCGTCGAAAAACTGCTGGCTAGCCGGGCCGCCAACGTCCGATAGATCTGCGACGACGGTGACGCCCGTGCTGGGCGGCGTTGTCGCGGGAATGACGGGGACGCGTATCAATGTGTTGCCACCCGGCGCCACGACATTTGGGCTGGCAGTGATGCCCGCCTGGAGCGTGCCGCCAAGGTTACATGTCGACACGGGCGTCGAAGAATTTCTCGCCGCGGGTGTCGCGATCGAAAAGTCGAGCTGATTATTGTCAGTATCAGTGCATCCGCCGCCGTTGCGAATGGCCGCCGTCGTCGGGCTAAGATCCGACGTTCGCGTTCCTTCGGAGCAGCTCGCGGTCGAGCCGTATCCGAGCATGTCGACGATGTTCGGGTCTGACGGGCACGTCGAGGCCGGAAGCTGTGTTGTCGAGCGAACGAGCGCGACCTTTGCGGTCGTGCGGGACATGTTGAGGATAAAGGTTTGGCCGTTAGCGAGCGGCGCGACAAAATCAGGTGTCGGCAGCGCCCCTCCCACGCTCGCGTTTTCTGTGTCGAATTGGACCAGAAAATATTGACCAGGCTGGACTGTCGCATTGGGAAGGCTATTAACGATCCAGTTTGTTCCTGTCGCAGACGCGTACTGAAACGACCATCCGCTCAGACTCACGGGCTGTGAGCCGCGATTGAAGAATTCGACAAAGTCGTGGTTATACGTCGCGCCGGGCGCTCCGCCACCGCCGTAGAGCTGACTGATGACAAGGCCGCCCGAAACAAATTTTGCAAATTGATCGGGCTTATCTTTATCGTCGCCCGCCTGGGTCCTGATGCTGAGAGCAGACCATACGCCCGCGAGGGCCAAAACCGCGAATACAAACAACAACTTCTTCATTTAGGTGAGTAACTCCGAAAATCCGGGATCGATCTTTTGAAACTATGGGTCAAGCCAAACGCTCTTTTGTATCACATTTGCGACCGCCAGCGAAGGAGCTAGAATTACGCTGACAGATCCGCGTCAATATTAAGATTTTTCTTTGTGCTCTTTGTATGTTTTGTGTGAAAAGGTCCTTAAACAGAAAGGACACGGAGCACAGACACAAAGATCACAGAGAGGAAAATCTACCGGCCGGATAGCGAGCCCGATCATTGACCGATTTTTTCAACGCTCGCAAAATCGGCCGAGG
>DASXPW010000285.1:0-8935 GCA_036493385.1 Pyrinomonadaceae bacterium | reverse complement strand
CGCTCTTGACGATGTCGAGCACGATTTTACGGCTTGGCTGATCAAATTAAGCCGCATCAGGGAATCGATGAGCGACGACGAGATCGAGGCGGCTGCATATATCGGTGCCTTGGAAGGCGCTCAAGCTGGCGTCACGTGTTTTGGAGACATCGGCCGGTTAGGGCATATCGGGCAATCCGCCTTAAAACGAGTTGGACTCCGCGGGATCGTTTTTCAGGAGACCGAGTTCTCACCCGAGAACCGCACGGCCGACGATGATTTCAAGAAATTGATCGGAAAGTTTGAGAGGCTTGCCGGCGAGACAAGCGACCTCGTTCGTGTCGGCCTCTCGCCACACGCGCCGTATACCGTAAGCTCGCGCCTATTTGAGCTTATCGCTCAATTTTCGATCATCGAGCGTGTTCCGATCACCATCCACGCAGCAGAGTCGCGGGCAGAGAACGAATTGCTGACCGACGGAACAGGAATGTTCATCGATGTTTATGAAAAGTATGGCGTCGATTGGGCGAGTCCCAACTGTACGCCTATCGAATATCTGAACCGGCTTGGTGTTCTCTCCGCGCGGCCGCTACTGGCTCATTGCGTTACGGTTTCGGCGCGTGACCTTGAAATAATTTCCGCTACCGGCTCAAAGATAGCTCACTGTCCAAAGTCGAATGCCAAATTCGGGCACGGGGCCGCGCCTTTTGAGGCAATGCTCGACCAAAATATAAAGGTCGGACTGGGCAGCGACTCTGTCGCGAGCAATAACGTCTGCGACCTGTTGGAAGAAGCGCGCTTTGCAGCCCTGATCTCTCGAAATCAAGTTGCTAGCAGGCTCTTTATTTCAGCTCAGCAGGTGCTGAGGGCTGCGACGCTTGGCGGAGCTGAGGCCCTCGGACTTGACGATCAGATCGGATCGCTGGAACCGGGCAAGCAAGCGGACCTGGCCGTCGTTTCGCTTGAACGGCCCGCGCAGCGACCGGTCAGCGATATTCACACGGTACTTGTATTTTCCTCGAACGCGCGCGACGTGATTGCGACGTTTGTGGCCGGCAATCAAATTTATAAACGGATGGGTTATTGAAGCGCAACCTCATATTCGGGCTTTGGCACGCCCATCAGCCAATGATCGAACCAGCCGACAATATGTTCTAATCGCTCGATACGATGCCACGGCTGACCCGAACGCGAAAGCTCGTGCGACTCATTTGGAAATCGCACCATTACGGTCGGGATGTGTCGATACTTCAGGGCGACAAAAAACTGCTCGCCTCCGGCCCCCGGCGGCGTGCGGTAATCGGCCTCACCGAGGATGAACATCATCGGCGTCGTGATGTTTTTAACGTACGTGATCGGCGAGCGGGCCTTATAATCATCTTCCTGTTCGAACGGCGCGCCCTTGAACCAGCTCGGCTCAAACTGCCGGAAGTCCGCCGTGTACCACCAGTCGGCCCAGTTCGTAATGTCACGCTGGGCGACTGCCGCTGCAAAACGCTGCGTCTGGGTAACGGTCCAATCGGTCAGCAATCCCCCGCCGGAGCCGCCCGTGACCCCCAGTTTCTTTTCGTCGATGTAGCCACGTTTTATCAGCTCATCGACGCCCGCCATAAGGTCCTTGTAGTCATCGCCCGGGTAGTGATACTGGATGATGTTGCCAAAGTCTTGTCCGTAGCTTGTCGATCCGCGCGGGTTTGGATAAAGCACGACATAACCCTTCGCCGCCATCCACTGAAACTCGTGATCGAAGACGTACCCGTACGCCGTATGCGGACCGCCGTGGATGTTAAGGATCAACGGATATTTCTTCGACGGGTCAAAATCGGGCGGTTTTTGCACCCAGGCTTCGATCGTTTTTCCGTCAAAGCTCTTGTACTTGATCTCTTCAGGTTCGGTGAGATTGAGTTTCGAAAACAGCGCGTCGTTGACATGCGTTAGCTGTTTAGTTCCACTGCCGTTCATCACATAAAGATCGCTGATTCGCGTCGGAGTGGAGACCGTATAGGCGATGGTTCCTCCGCCTTGTACAGAATTGTAGTTAAGTATCGTCTGATCGCCCTTTGTCAGATCCGTGACCTTTCCGCTGTCAGGATCAAATCGCGTCAATTGCGACCGGCCTTCCTTGCCGTACTCGACGATCAGACTTTTGCCGTCCTTTGCCCAGATCACGCCGCCTCCGCCGCCTCCGCGTGGCGGTGCCTGATCACCGCCGATACCGCCGCTGCCGATCTCGATCGGCATCGATCCGGTGAGGTTCTTAGGCTGCGCATTAGGTGCGATGTCCAGCACCCAGAGATCATTTTTTGTATATGAACGAACAGGTTCGTTCGCTGAGCCGAGCAGAGCAAAACGCTTCCCGTCCGGGCTGATACTCAATCCGCCGAAGCCCATCGTGGTTACCTTGGTCAACATCAGCGGCTGCCCGCCCGCCGGCGATACGGACCAGACCTCGGTCGTGCCGAGCTCGTAATACGGCTCCGGGTTGCGGTTGGTCGTGTAATAAACGCGACTGCTGTCTGGCGCCCAGACGGCGCCGCCTTGGCTGAAGTTACCGCTTGTTAGCTCCTTCGGCATGACGTTGTCCTCGGACGATCGCGGAGCGGCGACGACCCAGATGTGGCCCGGGTGCGTAAAGTCGAGATAGCCCGCGCCGTTAGACCGATACCCCGCCCGGGTAATCACCTTGACGTCAGACTCATGACCATCGGCGGACGGCGGAACAGGTTTGCCGCCACGTGCGATTTCGGCCTCAGTCTGACTGTTGCCGAACACGATCCACTTTCCGTCCGGCGACCAGCCGATGCCGCCGGCGCCGCGTGGCATCGAGGTGAATTGCCATGAGTCGCCGCCCGCCATCGGCAGCATAAAAAGCTGAGGCGTGTCCGGCCGGCCATCTTTTTCCGTCACGCGAACAAATGCCAGATAACGCCCATCGGGCGACCAACGCGGCGAAGAGTCGTGTATCCCGCTCGTCATCTGATGCGACTCGCCTGTCGAGGTCGAAACGCTCCAGATCGACGTGTTGTAGCTGTCTCGCTTGTCGTTGACCGTGACTTTGACGAACGCCACGGTCGATTCGTCGGGTGAAACTTCCGGATCCGCAACCCACACAAAATCAAACAGGTCCTTTTCTGTAATATTGCGTTTCTGAGCGCCCGTGAGCGCCGAAACGCTCGTCAGCGTGAGGCAGAGTAGTAAAAAGCGAATTGCCGTCGATCGCATATATCTCCTTTCTTGCGGTATTAGAGCCAGTAAACAGGAACTTTTATATACCGAATTCAGCACAAATAAGCAAAGCCGGACCGATAGTGATCGTCGAACCTGGATCGTGACGTACCGATTTTTCGGATTTCTTTGTGAGCTCCGTGTCTGCCTCTTTGTGCTCTTTGTGAGAAATCTTATTTGATCACAAAGCTTTGTGACGGTTTTTTGTGAACCTGAACACCACCGTGCTGCCATTCTCCTTCTCAACTCAACCCTACAACATTGAGCTAACTCCGGAACATACAAGAACACAAAGAAGACACAATGATCACAGAGAAATCGACATAAGCGTTAACAGGCCATGCGTTATTTAGACGGGCACCTTGCCAGCCTCGCCTCACCTTGCGAGAATAAGCGTTTATGCTTCAGGCCGGAATTGTTGGCTTGCCCAACGTTGGAAAGTCTACTTTGTTTAACGCTCTAACGGCGCAGGAGGCTGCTCTTGCCGCCAATTATCCGTTCGCGACGATCGAGCCAAACGTCGGCGTCGTCGCCGTCCCGGACGAGCGTCTCGAACCGCTCGCAAAGATCGTTAAGACCGACAAAATAATTCCCGCGACGGTCGAATTTGTCGACATCGCCGGCCTCGTGCGCGGCGCATCTAAGGGCGAAGGCCTCGGCAACCAGTTTCTCGCGAACATCCGCGAGACCGACGCCGTCATCCAGGTCGTCCGCTGTTTTGACGACGAAAATATCGTCCATGTCGAGGGCTCGGTCGACCCCGTCCGCGATATCGAGACCATCCAGATCGAGCTTGCGCTCGCCGACCTCGCCTCAGTCGAAAAACGCCGCGACAAAGCGCAGCGTTCCGCCAAATCCGGCGACAAGGACGCGCGCCGTGAGCTCGAAATAATCGAAAAGATCCTTCCCGTTCTCGAAGAGGGCCGACCCGCACGTGCGGCCGATCTCTCGGACGACGACAGCACGATCCTAAGGACCTGGTTTCTGCTCTCGACCAAACCGACCATCTATTCGGCGAACGTCGACGAGGTTTCGCTTGCCGATGCGGTCAGCAATCCTTACGTCAAGGCCGTCGCGGAGCACGCCAACAAAGAGAACGCTGAGACCGTCGTCATCTGCGCAAAGCTCGAGGCCGACCTTGTTGCTCTTGAACCCGCCGACCGCAAAGAGTATCTCGAGGGCCACGGCCTCGCCTCTTCGGGCGTTGACCAGATGATCAAGTCTGCCTACAAAATGCTCGGCCTAATGTCGTTTCTGACCGCCGGTGAAAAGGAGGTCCGCGCCTGGACCATCCCCATCGGCACAAAGGCGCCGCAGGCGGCCGGCGCCATCCACACCGATATCGAACGCGGCTTCATCCGCGCCGAGATCGTCTCATACGATGACCTCACCCGCGTCGGCTCATACGCCGCCGCTCGCGATCAGGGATTGTTGCGTCTCGAAGGGAAAGAATATGTGATGCAGGAAGGCGATATAGTTAACTTTCGGTTCAATGTCTGATCATTGTCCGGCCGATTGATTTGCCTTTAGCCATTCCGCTCGCAAAGCAAAGCTGCCGTTCGTCACGACCTTGTCGCCGACCGTCAATCCTTCCAGTACTTGAAATCTGCCGTCTGATTCCGAACCAAGACGAACGGGCCGCAGCTCAAAGACATTCGCGTCCGGGGTAGGCACGAAAACGATCTGTTGACCGTTGATGTTCTGCACCGCCGCCGACTGCACGACCGGCATCGTGGGCTCGGCCCCGCCGCTGGCACCTAACGCAACGCGAACGTACATGCCAAGCTTTAATTCGCGGTTCGGATTCGGTATCTCGACGCGCACTTTGGCGGTGCGTGTTGCCTGATCTAGCTGCGGGTCGATATAGGCGATCTGCCCGCGGAACAGGCGATTTGGGAAAGCATCCGATGTAACGCTCGCGCCGCTGCCTACGCGTAACCGCCCGAGGTCCTGTTCATAGACCTGCGCAACGACCCAAACGGTCGAGAGATCAGTGACCTGAACAAGTTCCTTGTTCGCCTCGACTGCCTCGCCCGGATTTACGTTACGCGCCGTTACAGTGCCTGAGATCGGCGCCGGAACTGTAAGCTCCGACGTAACCTGCGATGGATTTCGCAGCGCGTTTACCCGAGACGGCGCCATGCCGAAAAGAATCAGCCGTTGACGCGTTGCCGCGAGATCGCCCTCGGCGGTGCGTAGCTTGTTCAACGCATCTTCTTCTGACGACTTTACCTCCGCGCTGATCGGCAGGAGCTCGGTCGCACGCGATTCTCTCAAACGTGCCTCATCAAGTTCGGCCTGTGCGGTTTTCAGCTTTGTATTGTCCTGCTCAAGCTCTTCGCGACTGGCGGCTCCGATCTGCACGAGACGGACCGTCCGCTCGTACCGATTTCGCATTTCGCTGAGCGAAGCCTCGGCGGCGACTCGTTGTTTTGCGGCCGCATCGACCTCGGTTCGGCCCGGTTGATTTATCGTCGCGAGCTTTTGCGCACGGTCGTAATTTCGCCTCGCATTTTCCGCTTCCGTTGCAAGTGAAATATATCGCGATTGGGTCTGTGCAAATTCGTCGCTTGAAACCACTGCGACAGTCTGACCTGCCGTGACGTGGTCACCAAGCTGCGGCACGACGCGGCGGACAATGCCACCCGCAATCGTGCTCGCGGGCGTCTGCCGGTAACCATTTGCCTCGATGGTTCCGGTGGCAGAGGTTTCCGCGCTTTCGGTTGAAAGTTGTTCACCCACCGTCTCGATCGTGATGCCGGCATTTTTTGCCTGTTCGGGCGACAGAGTTACGGTTTGATTTACGAGCGTCTGAGCCGGGGCGTCGTTGGAGAACCGCGGCGCGGGAACGGGTTGACCGGCGCGGCTATTGCCGCTCCGTAGCAGGTACCAGCCAAACAGAAAGACAACGACGATCGCCAATATCAACGCGGCGATCAGGCCGGGATGAATTCGCTGAACGGGCGACATTGTCTCTTCGTGCCGGATGATCTCGCTGTCGTGAGTCACGATGTGCTCGTCGGCCACGGACGCGTTTACGGGCTCTTCTGGTTCGCTCATTTGTTTATCAGCTCCGGTGCGCAAACCGCGCGCAGGATCTCAACTCTCGCAAGGTAAGCCTCAAGCTCGGCGTCAATGTAGCCTTTTTCGGTTTCCATAAATCGATGATGTTCGGCGATGTAATCGAGCAGCGTTTTGGAACCTAGATCGTATGTCTGCCTGACCACATCCAGGTTTTGCGCGGCTTGCTCGCGAACGCCAACCCGATAGATCTCCATCGCCCGAGTTGCCCGGTTATATCTTGCATATGCCGCTGCGATCTCGCGTTTTACGGTCAGCTCGCCAAATTCGCGTCGGCTGCGCGCGGCATCCGCTTCGGATGTCGCGGCCGCAACCGCACTCTGGTTCTTGTTCCAGACCGGCATGTTCAGACGCACGCCGAATGTAAAGTAACGGAACTTGCTGTCAATGGGCAGCAACGCGTCCGTCGCAGGCTCGATGCCAAGCAGCGGAAAGCCCGAATGCATTCGCTGGTAGCCGAGCATGACGTCGGCGTCGACGCGGCCCTCGGCCTTGGCCTGCTCGACACGCGCCGCGGCAAGTTGCTCAACGGCCCGCGCTCCCGCGAGATCGGGCCGCGTCTCAAGCGCGTTCGTCGCTGCGATATCTTGCGGCGGCGGCTGGCCGAGCATTGCGTCGAAATCACCTTTTAGCTTAATCAGGTCGTCCGGCGACATGCCGGCGAGATTTTTAAGCTCAAACATTCGCTGCTCGACGGCGCCCTCGGCCATCTCGCGCTCGGCCCGCATCTTGTTCAGTTCGACCGCCTCCATATTCTGCTCGAGCGGCGCTGTGCGTCCGTCGTTGACCTTTGCCGATACGACCTCGAAACTCTGCTTCTCCATTTCGAGCATTGCTTCTACAAAACTCAGCTTCTGCGCAGCGGCAAGTGTCTCGCCGAATTTCGTTCGGACTTCGCCGGCGAGCTGTCTTTCGCGCTCTGCCGCCGCTTGTTTGCGGATCTCTAACTCAGCGTTAGCCTCCGCGATCCGCGACGACCGCCGTCCACCGAGTTCGAGCGGCTGCGAGCCCTGTATCTGGAAGGTGTTGTCAGTGCCGCCAAGCTGACGATTTCCCGTGATATCGACGCTCGGGTTGGCGCGAAGATGAGCTTGCCTGATCAGCGATTCGCCGGCCTCGGCTTCGTTTCGCATCGCGATCAGCTCGCCATTGTTTTCAAGGGCGGTCTTTACGAGATCGTCAACAGTTTTACCGCCGACCGGGTCGAGATATTTTTCCGCGGAGTCTTGCTGCAAGGCGGAAGGAACAGGCGGCTCGGTCTGAGCGCGCAGCGACATAGATATCGAGCTAAACAGCAGCAAGATCGCCGCCATTCGTGCGAAGAGTCCATAGCAAAGCCTGTATCGCCGGTCGATCATTTTCCTTGCACAAGTTCGGCGCCTTGCTGCCGCTCCAAACGCCAAAGCTGTATCCAATAAAAGATCACCGGCGTGACGATCAGTACGTGCAAGAGGCTCGACACCATGCCGCCTAACACGGGTGTCGCTAACGGTTTCATAATTTCCGAGCCGGCGCTTGTCGACCACATTATTGGGAGCAATCCGGCGACAACGGTCGAGACGGTCATCACCTTTGGCCTCAGTCTAAGCAGCGCGCCGTCCATTACGGCGTCGAGTAGGTCCTGTTTAGTGAGACGACCGACCTCGCGGCGCTTTTTCTCCACAGCTTCGTGCAGATAGATGACCATCACGACGCCAGTTTGTACGGCGGTGCCGAACAGAGCGATAAAGCCGACCCACACCGCGACCGAAAAGTTGTACCCAAGCGCCCACAGAAGATAGATCCCGCCCGTCAGCGCGAACGGCACCGCCAGCACGACATGCGCCGCCTCGATCGCCGAGTGATATGTCCAATAAAGCAGCCCGAAAATGACCAGCAGAACGATCGGCACAACGATCATCAACCTGGACCTGGCTCGCTGCTGATTCTCGTACTGTCCGCTCCAAGCCATGTAGTAACCGGCGGGAAGCTGGACCTGTTTCGCGAGTGCAAACTTTGCCTCCTCGACAAACGACCCGATATCGCGGCCGCGAACATTGAGCAACACCGTCCCGCGCAGCAATCCATTCTCGCTGTTGATCATCGTCGCGCCCTGTGTGGTTTTGATCTCGGCCAGTTGCCCAAGAGGCACGGCTGCGCCGGCGGCGGTGACAACTGGAATGCGTGCGATCGCGTCGGGCGTCGCGCGAAACTCCGGCGCGTATCGAACGCGGATCGGAAACCGCTGCCGTCCCTCGATCGTGACGGAAAGATTCGTCTCGCCGACGCCCTTTTCGATCACGTCCTGGATGGTGCCGACATCGATGCCGTAGCGGGCTGCCGCCTGGCGGTTAATGTCGATGTCGATGTACGGCGAGCCGCCTATCTGCTCGGGATAGACGTCGGCCGCACCCGGAACCGTTTTCACGACATCGGCCACCTGTCGGGAAACTTGTTCAAGCGTCTTAATATCGTTGCCAAATATCTTGACTCCCACCTGCGAACGCATTCCCGTTGACAACATCTCGATGCGGTTGATGATCGGCTGCGTCCAGATGTTCGTGACGCCGGGCATCTGCAGCGCCGCGTCCATTTCCGAAACGAGCTTTTCGCGTGTCATGCCAGATGGCCATCCGCTCTCAGGTTTGAGATGAATGATCGTCTCGTTCAT
>DASXPW010000284.1:0-4584 GCA_036493385.1 Pyrinomonadaceae bacterium | reverse complement strand
CAGACGCTCGATAGGTCGATGATCTTGAATAGATTCGCATCTGTGCCGACAGTCGCTCCGATCGTGCCATTTCGTTCGATGATCGTGCCTGAGATCGGCGCAAGCAGCGGGAAGACCGAAGCCCCGAGATTTGATCTTTTCGCCAGGCTGTCGACCCCGGCATCCGTCAAACCCAGGATCAGCAAATGGCGTCTCGCGTTTGCGACCGCTACCTTTGCGCTCTCGACCGAGTTGGTGCCATTTGCATTGGCAACATCGAGGTCGTGTTCGGCCTGTTCGAGGTTTTTTGCGGGCGTTATCTCGCGCTGGACCAGCAGTTTCGTCCGGTCGTATGTCGCCTGTGCAAATTTCACCTCGGCCCTTGACGTGCGGTTCGCGTTTTCCAGATCGGAGAGCGCTTTCAAATAGTCTGCTTCTGCCTCGTCGATATCGGCCGATTCAAGCTCGGCCAGCCTCTCGCCTTTGCGGACGACGGTGCCCTGGCCGGCATAGAGATTTACAATGCGGCCCTCGTGCACCGGCCCGATCGTGGCAGTCTTGTTTTCCATCACGAGGACCTTTCCGGTGGCTTTGATCGCCCCTTCGATAACGGTCGGCTGGACGATCTCGAGCTCGATGGCGGAATCCGCAACCGAAGTGTTTGTGGCCGTCGCGGTTGTCGACGCAGAGGGAGGCGTCGATCGTGAGCACGCGGCAGCGAGGGCGGCTGATAAAATTACAGCGAATGAAAAATATTTTATTTTCTTAGTATTGGACATTTCCGTAACCTCTCTCGCCTACTTGACCAGCGGTGTCGCCGTCGCCAATTCAAGATCGAGCAGCGACGAGTAATAATCAAAAACCGTCTGATAGAAACCGGCCAGCGTGTCACGACGCGTGCGAATTGCGTCAAGCAGCTCGAGCGTCGAGCTTTCGCCGATCTTGAGCGCGTATTCAGTTGATGTCTGGATATCGTTGACCTTTGTCAGGACGCCGCTTCGGTAGAGCTCGACGCGGCGTTTTTGAATGTTGAAGGCGATCACTGCCTTATCCACATCGCTTATGATCTGATTGGTCGTGATCTGCTCCTCGGTGGCGGCTTTTTGCTTCGCGATCAAAGCCTGTGCACGCGCGGTCTGGTTGCGGTCCGAAGTCGGCAAAGTGATCCCGACGCCGTAGTTGTAATTGCTGCCGCCTTCGGGCGCTTGATTGACGCCGCCCGTCACGGTCAGGTCCGGAACCTTTTGCGAATCCTGCAAAAGAATGTTTGCGTCGGCCGCCTTTTCGCTGAGGACCGCAAGCTTGAGATCGGGGCGGGCGGCGAGCGCCTCGTCTCGCATGTCGGCAAAGGTGACATCTAGCGGCTGCGCGTATTCTATAGTTCCCGACGGCTCGACCTCCATCGCACGGTAGTCACCGCCGAGTGAGAGTCGAAAG
The DNA here is from genome assembly GCA_036493385.1 of Pyrinomonadaceae bacterium. Taxonomy (GTDB): domain Bacteria; phylum Acidobacteriota; class Blastocatellia; order Pyrinomonadales; family Pyrinomonadaceae; genus OLB17. The sequence continues at coordinate 3,168 of DASXPW010000284.1, read as the reverse complement.
TCCCGCAGGGCGACCTCATAATCTCTCTGAGCGTTCGCGAGGTCAGTGTCGAATTTGAACTTCTCGATCTCAAGCCGCTGCAGATCAAGCCCCGAGATCTCGCCCGCATGAAAGACCTGCGTCGTCCGATCGACGATGTCCGCGAAGGTCTTTTCGTTCTCCTCGGCTAGATCCAGCAAAGATCTGTTCAAAAGAACGGTGTAAAACTTTCGCTTTACGTCGTTCGTCATCTGCCAGACCGCGACCTCAAACTGCGCCTTCGCGACCTCCGCGTCGGCGGCCGCGACGTCGATCCGCTTGGCGCGTTTGCCCCCAAGTTCGACATCCTGCGAGATGTTGTAGGCGAATGTCTGCGAAGCGATCAGCGGGCCTCGGAAGGTGACCGGCAGACCCGACGAACCGATGGTGATCTCGGGATTCGGCCGCAACCGAGCCGACAGCTTTTCGGCTTCCGCGGTGTCGATGTCGTATTTCGCCGCGATGAGTTGAAGGTTTTGCCGAAGAAAGATCGAGACGGACTCGTCGAGCGTCACAACGCGCTTTGTCTGGCTCGATGAAGCCTTTTGCGCAGCGTCGACGATCGCCATCGATCGCGGGTCGCCCGGCTTGACCGGCAGCCGCGACAGGTCCTGGGCCGTTGCCGCAAGCGTCATTATCAAGATAAAAACAGAGCCGACGATGTACGCGACTTTCGTTCTTACGGGAGAACGCGAAGCGCCGCCCGAACCGAACAGCGAAAGAAAAATATATTGCTTACACATTTCCTGAACAGGTGGTTTCAAAACCACGGGAGTCTCGTCTCAAGAGCCGCTGCGAACAAGCGCGCGCTCAAGACCGGTGACGGTCTCGGCGCAACAACGGCGCACAAAACCGCTTATTCTTTACGTTCAGGAAAATTCAGGCGGTCGGAATGGGGGCGAAAGCTCACGCCAAAGTGGGCGCATGGGCGGGCCCGTGACGATAGCAGTGTCATACGACGACCGACGAAGCGGCAGTGAGAGTTTTGTCAGAAGGACCGTATGCGTGGTCATCTCATCGAGGAGATTCTTCGATTCCTGACGCTGTCGTTGGCGCTCGGGGCAGTCGGCGATAGGAGTCGGGTTTTGTTGAACGCGACAAGCCGCTGAGACGTCGATCACGGCCGGATCATGCGAGTCGATAAACGCATGCGAACCGAGCTCAATAAACGCGATCGCGATAAATGACCCGGCGATCATTCTCCGGAGATTGCGTTTTCGCGAGACGAGCTTTCGCAGACGGGTCATGGGCAACTGAACTGATACGCGAAATATAGCAAAAAGTTTGTAAATTAGCCAAAAGTCGACAATCTACCTAAAACGCCGTGGTCGAGAAACTTGGGGCCTTGAGGTAAAGGTCGCGTCGTGTAACATAACTATTGTGGCGTTGTCGCTGTTCGAGGTCGTATAATCTTTATGTCAGCAGTCGGACGCTGGCTTCCTGAGCGTCGTAGTCACCGGGATCCGTCTAAGCAATAGATCTATCATTTCCCGTGGACAGCTTTCTTTCAAATTCCCGGCGTTCGGTCCCTATCGGAGGTATCCCATTATCCGAGACACACCCTCGATTGTTTATCGTTACGGCCTTGCGGTTGTCGTATTTGCGCTGGTGGTCATATTTGCAGCGCTGCTCCAGAACTTCGGCTACTCGATCAATCTGACCGTTGTGGTGGTCGTCGCGTTGGTCGCTGTTTCCTGGTGGGGCGGGCGAGGGCCGGGCATTCTTTTCAGCTCGCTCGTCTTTGTCGTAACTGCACTTAAGAACCCGCCCGATCCGAACCAGTCAACCACAGTAAATCTTTTCGGGCACATGAGCGTGTACGCGCTGCTTTTGTTCATAACGGTTCTCGTCAGCAGTCGTAAGTCCTTTGAAAGGATACTCCGTGATCAGACAGACTTATTGAGCATCACACTTGCGAGTATTGGCGATGCGGTCATAACAACCGACGCCGATGGATTTATACGATATATAAATCCGACGGCCGAACGGCTCGTCGAATGTACCTCGGCCGAAGCAAGAGGCAAGTCACTAGGCGAAATATTTAAAGTTTTCGAAGAGGATAGCGGCACCGCGATCGAAAATATATTCGACAAAATAAAGAGCGGTCGCAAAGTCGTAAGGCTGGAAACGAATGTCAAGCTGATCGGCTGCAGCGGTGCTAGTGTACCGATCATCAACACGGCTGCAGCCATCGTGGACTCGTCAGGCAATTTTCGCGGAGCCATTGTCGTATTTCAGGATATAAGTGGTCGACGAGCGACCGAAGACGCTTTGGTTTCAAGTCAGACGAGAACCCAACAATCTCAAAAGCTCGAGGCAATTGGCACTCTCACGGGCGGGATCGCTCACGATTTTAACAATCTCTTGACAGCCATTTTAGGCTTTGCACAACTTTCGCTGCGAAAACTGGCCACTCGAGATGCGATATACGAGAATATCGTTAAGATCGAAAAGTCCGCAAACCGTGGTTCTGAGCTTACACAGAAACTACTCGCATTCAGCCGCCGGCAGCATCTTGATCGGCGAGTGATCGACCTAAATGATTCAATATCCGAGATATTAAAACTGCTCGAACGCGTCCTGGGCGAAAATATTAAGGTCTCGTTCCTGCCCTCGCCAAGGCTTGAGGCCGTTTCCGCCGATCCTGCTCAGATCGAACAGATCATAATGAACCTAAGCGTCAACGCGCGAGATGCGATGCCAAAGGGCGGGCGCCTGATGATCGAGACACGAAACCTAGAGCTCGATGATTACTATTGTCGTCAGCACCCCGAGTGCATTCCAGGCAAGTATGTTCAAATTCTTGTCAGCGACACTGGATCAGGTATCGACGCTGAAATATTGTCAAAGATTTTTGAACCGTTTTTTACGACAAAAGAGGTAAATAAAGGAACCGGTTTAGGTCTTTCGATGGTGTACGGTATCGTCAAGCAGCACGACGGCAACATTAACGTCTATAGCGAGGTCGGCCGCGGCACTACGTTCAAGATCCTTCTCCCAGTTGTCGACGCCGAGATAAGCGACGACATTCATATAACGCAGCCAACGCTTCTCGGTGGCAACGAAACAATTTTGGTTGCTGAGGATGAAGAGTCTCTGCGCCAGCTTTGTCACGAAGTTTTGACGGCCCTAGGCTACAACGTGATGATC
>DASXPW010000283.1:0-2303 GCA_036493385.1 Pyrinomonadaceae bacterium | reverse complement strand
CTAGTCCGTGTTCCAGCACGAGCGCGAGCAGATTGGCGTCGATGTTTCCGCCTGCCAGCACCGCACATACAGCATCGTTCTCGTCGAGCTTTACCTTTCCCGCAAGCAGCGCCGCAACCCCGGCCGCGCCTGCCCCTTCGGTAACGAGATGAGCGTTCTGGACACAGTGGAAAATTCCTTGTGTGATCTCGTCCTCCGTCACCTCGACCACGTCGTCGACAAATTCGCGAATGATCGGCAGCGTCACGGCGCCCGGACGCTTCACCGCAATGCCATCAGCAATCGTCGGCGTGAAACCGACCTCGACGGGGTGTCCCTCTTCCAGAGACTTGTTTACGGCCGCGACATTTGCTGCTTGAACGCCGATGACTCGAATGCCGGGGATCAGGCTTTTTATGGCTATTGCGATGCCGGAAATGATGCCGCCGCCGCCGATCGGGACAATAACCACGCTTACGCCCGGCAGGTCTTCAGCGATCTCAAGCCCGATCGTCCCCTGCCCCGCAATGACGAGATCGTCGTCAAAGGCATGGACGTAAGTAAGTCCTCGCTCTTCGCCAAGCTGCCGCGAATATGCGACGGCCTCGTCAAAGCTCGCGCCATGTAGGATGACCTCGGCACCCTGGGCCTTAGTGTTCACTATCTTTGTCAAAGGGGCGCGCTCGGGTAAAACTATTGTAGATTTGATGCCATGGATCCGTGCCGCCAAGGCGACTGCCTGTGCGTGATTACCGGCTGAGCCGGTCACTACGCCTCGTGCCTTCTCATCGTCGGTTAGCCGCGAGATCTTGTTATAAGCACCGCGCACCTTGAAAGAACCGCTCCGCTGCAAACATTCGGCTTTCAGGAACGCATTGGCGCCGATCGCGTCTGAGAGAATTCGATCGGAAAGTATCGGCGTAGAAACTATGACATTTTGGAGCACGGTCCGAGCGCTCTGGATGTCGGAAAGCTTAACCGTCATATTTTGCCGCAATTATAGCAAATGACAGGCGATTCACTGGTCACCGCGCGCGAAAAGACCCGGGTTGCGGCGATTCAGAAAGGAATTAATGCGGAAATATTGCGGAAATTTGCTGCGGTATAAGTAAGTTAACTGCGCCGAACCCGGGTCTCTTCGATTGTCAATTTGGCCTCGACCTGTAAGACGGTTTGTCGGCCATTTTTATTCCTACCATTTACGCGAATAACTTTCGTAAAAAGTATCTGAACCAAATACGCTGAAGGAACGTCTTGTGTTCCCTTCAATTTCGTTCATAAGTCATTGACGTTATTAGCTCTTCTTTTTTGCGATAACGAAATAGAGTATATTGACTGTGCTTATTCACCTCGGAGGTCAACATGGAACCATTTTTCGGTTTAGGCGCGGCTTTTCTCATTTTTCTGGGTATTGCCTTGCTGGTTGTCGCCTGGAAGACAATAAAGATCGTCCCCCAATCGACAGTTCTGCTGATCGAGCGGCTTGGCCGATTTAACCGGGTCGGCGCGAGCGGTTTAAACATCATCGTTCCATTTTTCGAATCGCCTCGTGCCGTTTACTGGACAAACACACGCCCCGGCGTGACGCTGATCGATCTTCGTGAACAATTCATCGATCTGCCGCCGCAGTCGGTTATCAGCCGCGACAACGTAATGGTGAACGTCGATTCGGTCGTCTACTGGCAGGTCACCGATGCCATCAAATCGACATACGAGGTCAATGATCTTGTCGGCAGTTTGGTCCAGCTAACATTTACCGGTATGCGGTCTGTGATCGGCAAGCTCGATCTCGACCATACGCTGTCTTCCCGCGACCAGATCAACAACGAGCTGCGCGTAATCCTGGATGAGGCAACCGATAAATGGGGCGTTAAGGTAACGCGTGTCGATATCAAGAACATTACCCCCCCTGAAGACGTTCGCATCACGATGGAGAAGCAGATGACGGCCGAGAGAAACCGCAGAGCTCTCGTCCTCCAGGCCGAGGGCGAGAAGCAAGCCGCGATCGCTCGTGCCGAAGGCGAAAAGCAGGCTTCTATTACAAGAGCCGAAGGCGAAAAGACGTCAGCCATCCTGTCCGCCGAAGGAGCCGCCCAGGCACGTCTGACCGCCGCAAGCGCCGAAGCTCAGGCGATCAACCAGATCGCCGGTATAATTGGCAGTCCGGAGAAAACGACCCAGTACCTCATCACCTCGCGGTATATCGATTCACTGCGAGATATGACGCGGACGCAAAACTCAAAAGTGATATTTATGCCGACCGAGACGTCAGCAATGTTGTCGAGTATTGGGGCCATCAAAGAAGTTTTCAGCGAGACGGGTGA
>DASXPW010000282.1:0-4949 GCA_036493385.1 Pyrinomonadaceae bacterium | reverse complement strand
ACTCTCGATCTGCGACTCTTTACCCTCGAGAAACTTTTCTTCCTCGATACGCTGTTCGTTTGTGACAAGCTTGGCGATGTCGAGGTCCTTTGTTCGGACCATCGAGCCGTCACCATTTACGTTTGGCAACACCTCGATCGGAAGCGCATCGTTTTGCGCTGTGACCGCGGCACCAGGATTGTTTGAAGCTTCGTTCATTAATAAAACGCCGCCGGAAGGCTGGACTCAAAACTTGGCAAGCTAAAGCTTGAACTCAAAACTTATTTTTCGATCTCCTGTCCGAACTGCAGCAAATAGCCATTGTTATCGTAAATGGCGAATTCGCGCATTCCGTAAAAGAAATTTTCGATGCCTTAGCAAATGAGGGCTTTGTCTTTTAATTCCTCCCACAGCCGGACGACGTCGTCGGTGCTGAAATAGAACGTACCGGTAAAGCCGATCTTGTCGTATGGCGTGTGTTCATTTGGATTGGAGACCATTAGCTCCACGCTGTCTTTAGACAGCGATGCCCAGCCCCATTCGTCGTTGACCTCACTTGCCGAGAAGCCAAGCACAGCGGTGTAAAAATTGACCGAGCCCGCAAGGTCCTCGGTCCACAGCATCGGTCTAAGGTCGGTTAGGTTCATACGATCTCTAGATTATCCCTTACGCCTGGCCGGTTGAAATAGTTCAGTGCCCGGGCCGAGTCTCGCCCGATCTGTGCTTTGAGCTCGTCGATGCCACTGAACTTTTTTTCATCGCGGATCCGGTGCAGAAAACGTACCCGAAGAACGTCGCCGTAAAGCTCCTGGTCAAAGTCGAAGATGAATGTTTCGATCGACGGTTCGGTGTCTTTTCCAAATGTCGGCCGGACGCCGATGTTGGTGATGCTACGTCGCCACTTGCCGTCGATGAGAGTCGCGGTCGCATAAACACCGTATTTCGGAATGACGCGATTGTGTGGATGGAGATTTGCTGTCGGGAAACCGATCGCGTGTCCTCGGCGGTCGCCTCGAACAATCACACCCTCGACGCCGTAGGGACGCCCGAGCATTCGCCGGACGAGGTTGACGTGACCAAGGTCAAGCTGCTCGCGGATGCGTGACGAGCTGATCCGGTGACCGCGAAGGCGTACCTCATCAACCTCGTCGGCCAGAAATCCAAGCTCACTGCTCATTTCACGCAGCAGCTCGATAGTGCCGCCGCGACCGCGACCGAACGCGAAACCTTTGCCTAGATAAACTTCCTTTGCATGCAGACGGTCGTGAATAATATCGCGGATAAAATCTTCGGCCGCCTGCGAGGCAAATTCGCGGTCGAAATGAATGACGATCGCCTGGTCGATTCCGAGCACCTCGAAATTTGCCAGTCGTTGATCGAGCGTCTGTAGCAGCGGCGGTGCGGATTCCGGATGCAGCACGGCGCGCGGATGTGGGTCGAATGTCACGGCCGTCGCCATCGCGCCCGTAGCGCGGGCGCGAGCGACAACGGTGTTCATTATCTTTTGATGGCCGAGATGCAGCCCGTCAAAAACGCCCAACGTAAGGACCGTCGGGCGCATGATGTTGGCGTTCTCGGTACCGTGGAATATTTTCATAAGCGCCGCCGAAATAGTCATTTAGGCATGGGTATATGTTACCTTATCGAGGCTTGTTCACCCGTCAAGCAGACGAAACGATGACCAAGTGTCCTTAAAGCCGGTGTGCCCGCCAGTTTCGTTAACGTTGTCTTGTGCCATTCCGTCTTACATGCTAGTTGGCCCAACGAACAACTAAATGGATACTTTGATATTTTTTCTGCTCTTTGCGGCGATCTGTTTCGTCTTATCAATACTGGCAAAAACCATTCATAAGCGCATTCGCGTTGTCGGAGCTTTGCTTTGCGCCGCTTACCTTGCGATGGACGACCTGATAACGGGGCTGCCGAATGTCGTCAAAGCTCTCGACTTTGTTCCAGGACATTGGAATTGGTCAGGTAAGATCCTAAGTCTCGCATTCTCGTTGATCGTTATCTTCGCCCTAAAGCTGTCTCCGGACGCGGTTGGTCTAAAACTCAAACAAGAACACGCGGCAGTTGCATGGGCCGCCATCGCATTTTTTATCGTCTGGGGAGCTTGCCTAGGGCTGCTCTTCAAACCCGGTGTTCCCGATGCGGAATCGCTCGCGTTCCAAGTGACAATGCCAGGCCTGGCCGAGGAGATCGCCTACAGAGGGATCGCGCCGGCGCTTCTTCTTTCCCTTACATATCACAAATCTCACATCGAAGGGATACCGTGGGCGGTCGTCTTTGTCACATCGGCAATGTTTGGGATCTGGCACTCGCTAAGCTATACCTATGGCACACCAGGCTTTGACGTGATATCGGGATTGTTTCCGTTTATCGGAAGCATTCTTGGAGGGTGGGTCCGCTTCAAGACAAAAAGCTTGCTGGTTCCCATAGCGTGTCACTCCCTCGCGAACCTGGCATTTCATATTGCAGGTGGTCTTAGCGCCGGAAGCTGACAGGCGGTGTATAAAGTTTTCGCGTGAACTATCTTGTATGCCGATCTAGAAGGCTTCGCTGAAGCTGACTTCGCCTGCAACCGCCACCTGATAGGCAGAGACGCGCCGCTCGAAGAAATTTGTCAGTTCCTGAACATCCTGCAGGTCCATGAACGAGAACGGATTCTTGGCTCCATAAATCTTTGTGAGGCCGAGCATGGCAAGACGTTGGTCGGCGATGAATTCCAGATACTGACGCATATCGATCACGGACAATCCGGGAATCCCGCCGCTCAGGATGTCTTCGGCAAACTGGACCTCGCAGTCGACGGCCTCGTCGAGCATTTCAACGATCTGGCGTTCGAGATCGTCGTCGAAAAGATCGGCCTCTTCCTTCCGTACCTGCTTTACAACGTCGAATGCAAAGCTCATGTGACACGATTCGTCGCGAAAGACCCAATTCGTGCCCGACGCCAGACCGTGCAGCAAACCTTTCGATCTTAAAAAATAGACATAGGCAAAAGCCGCGAAGAAAAACATTCCCTCGATGCAGGCGGCAAAGCAGATCAGATTGAGCAGAAAACGACGCCGGTCTTCTTTCGTGTTGAGATGCTTTAACGCGTTGATAGAATCGATCCATTTCAAACAAAACTCTGCCTTTTTGCGGATCGAAGGAATATTTTCGACCGCCGAAAACGCAGCTTCGCGTTCGGCTATGTCGGGGATGTACGTATCGAGCAGCGTAAGATAAAACTGCACGTGAAGCGCTTCCTCGTAAAGCTGACGCGAGAGGTACATCCGCGCTTCGGGCGCATTGATGTGCTTGTAGAGATTCAGGACCAAATTGTTCGACACTATCGAGTCGCCGGTAGCAAAAAATGCGACCAGCCGATTGATCAAATGCCGCTCGGCCGGTGTCATCTTGTTGCGCAGGTCCGTGACGTCCATCGAAAAATCGACTTCCTCGACGGTCCACGTATTCTTGATCGCATTTTTATACATTTCATAAAAATGCGGATACTTCATTGGTCTGAGTGTTAAATTAAATCCAGCTTCAAGTAGCATTCATAACTCCAACCGCTAATTAAACGTTTCCCACGTTTCAGAAATCCCTCCGTACTCGAACTCCGCTTGTTCCTTTGCTTCTTCTATTGTTGCGTCCAGGTGTCGGTTATTGATTCCCAATTTTCATCGCACCCAAAAAGATAAAACGAATTCTCGCCTTCGTATTGGCAAATAGCCATCCCGTCGGCCGGACCCTGAACGATCCCAGCTACAATTTGGGTTGTGTTACCCGTATGACGGTGTCGATCATCAATGGGTGAGAAGAACAACACTCGTGCATTACCAATAACCATCGGGACCTGCTTATGCATAAATCACTGACAGGCTTCACAAGCTTCGGGATTTTCTAAAGAACAAACTAAAGCTTCCTGATCGCTATACGCTTTGACATCTGCTGGCGAATTATCTGCAGCCGACACCTGCGCGATCTTTGTCGCCGGACGTGATCGTAGGTAGTAGGTCGTCTTCAGCCCTTTTTGCCAAGCGTACATATACATCGATGACATCTTGCCGATGTTCGGGCTTTCCATAAACAGGTTAAGCGATGCGCTCTGGTCGATGAACGCACCGCGCTCGGCGGCCATATCGATCAGGACGCGCATCGGGATCTCCCACGCCGTTCGATAGACCTCGCGAAGCTCGGCCGGTATCTCGTCGATATTCTGGATCGAGCCTTCGCTGAGTTTGATCTTTTGGCGGACCTCGTCGGTCCAAAGGCCGATGTTCTTCAATTCTTGAACGAGATATTTATTGACCTGAACGAAGTCGCCCGACAGTGTCTCGCGTTTGAAGAGATTCGATACCTGCGGCTCGATGCACTCGTAGCTGCCGGCGATCGCCGCGATCGTCGCCGTCGGCGCGATAGCGATCATTAGCGAGTTTCGCAGACCATGTTCTTTAATACGACCTCGAAGCTCTTCCCACCGCGCCGTGTCGTCGGGAACGATTCCCCAGAGATCGAATTGCAGTAACCCCGCCGCCGCGCGTGTCTCGGGGAAAGCGATATGAGCGCCCTTCGTCCTCGCCAATTCGCACGAGGCGTCTAAAGCCGCGAAGTAAATTTCTTGCTGGATCTTTGCCGAAAGTTTTCTTGCTTCTTCGGAGTCGAAAGCAAGCCTTAGCTTGAAAAAGACATCCTGCAAACCCATCACGCCGAGACCGATGTTTCGCCATCGCCGGTTCGAGGCCTCTGTGCTTGGTATCGCGTAATAATTCAGATCGATGACACGGTCGAGCTGCTTTACCGCCAACCGAACGTTAGCTTGAAGTTTTTCAAAATCGAGCTGACTGTCGACCACATAACGCCCGACGTTTATCGAGCCTAGATTGCAGACGGCAGTTTCGTTTTCGTTGGTGACCTCAATGATCTCGGTGCAAAGATTAGATAGATGCACGACGTTTTCGGGCCGTGCGGTCTGATTAGAT
>DASXPW010000281.1:0-2860 GCA_036493385.1 Pyrinomonadaceae bacterium | reverse complement strand
ATGTCGCACGTCCAAATAAGTATTTCGAGTTCGAGCTGGCTCCGACCGGCGAGTGGATCGACCTCGGGATCGAGGCCACGCGCAGCGGACTGAGACGCGACGACGATTACACCTCGGGAATGCAGACCTTTGCGAAGATCGGTCCGGACACGACCACCCTCGTTATGCGTATCGAGTGGAAGGCTTTTGGACGCACGCCAAGGGCAGGCGACCACTGGTGCGGCAACCTTTTTCGTTGCGCTGGCAGAGACCCCAACCGCGGCTACCTGGCCTGGCAGCCGACACTCACTAAAAAGCCTTCCTTCCATGTCTCCGAAAAATTCGGTCAGTTTTTGTTCGTCAAATAACTCCCGCCAACTGCACGGCGTCCCTGTCGGCCCTTGACAGTCATAATATAAAAGACAGATCGGATCATCAATAATACCGACTGTATTGAGAAGCTCGCTCTCGGGCCTCAGCCAGTTTTCGCTGGTCCTTGGCCAGTTTTTCGCGTTCCTTCGGCGTTAAATAGCCGTCTCGGGCATATTTTTCACGATGTTTCCTGAGGTCCTTCTGCTTGTCGCGAAGGTTGCTCTGAGCGTAATAACGCTCTTCCTGATATCTTTGGTACGGTGTCTCGTACATTTGATACCAGAACGGATCATAGTTTCTAAAGCCAAAGAAAGGCCGTGTGTACACAGGCCGATAAACGATTATTCGTCTGTGCTGTGCCTGGCTGCTTGAGACGAACGCGCCTCCCATCAAGAAGACCGCAAAGGCGATAGTGAGGAGTATCTTTTTGTATCTCATATAACCTCCTTGTTCGGAAACGGGAGATCACCCGATTTAGTGGGAGGCCTCCCGCCCTGACACATTTTTGTGCGATATTTGGATGAATCTGCGCCGATTGGTGTTGTCGAAAAAATTATGCTGAGCGGAACGCCCAAAACCCGTGCAATCACTGAGTATTACAGGTTACAATCCGGTTATGAAAGTCACGCTGTTGTTAAGCCTCACGCTTTCAATCTTTACGGTTGGTCTGATCGCGCAGCCCTCCTGGCAGGCAAATTTAGACTCGAAGATCCGGTTTTATCAGACGACCGATTTCGGCATCATTCTGGCTGGCACGGAGAAAAGCCTCTATGCCGTCGACGGACAGACCGGCGAACGCATCTGGCGACGCGAAACGGGCCGGATAAATGAAACGGCCGTGACGCCCATCCCGGACACGGACCTGATACTTTTTACGCGGGATCTCGGTGACAAGTCGCGGCTCGAGGCCGTCGATGTGATGACGGGCGAGCGGCTCTGGCAGAGCGATAAGGTCAAGGGCGATGTGATGCAACTTGCGGTCGACCCGCCAAACGACCTGTTGGCGGTGGTGCTGGTCAAGGACGCGCGCGGTCACGTCGGCGACGATCTAAAGCGAAGGCCGGTCCTGCACGTTTTGCAGCTATCGACCGGCGATGAGCTCTGGAAGCGCGACTTTGACGACTCGATCGAGATGATGCCGGTGCATTTTGGCGACCGGGGCGATGAGGTCGCGTTTACCCTGGATAATTATCGTGCGCCGCTGATGCTCGACGGGCGGCTTTATCTTTTTTACGAAGGTTCGACGAGCTACGACGCGCGGACCGGCAAGGAAAAACAGCGTGAGAAATTTAAGGTCAACGAGGATGGTTTAGCGCTGACTGAGGCCGACCCGATCATTGACGATCAAAATATTTACATGTCCGGGCGCGGGCGTATTCGTGCGATCAGCCGCCGGACGGGCGACGAAGTGTGGAAGGCCGACGACCTCGGAACCGCTGCCGAAATGGCGCTCGTTAACGGCGTTTTGTACGTCCGCACGGGCGGGCAATTTACCCGGATCAAGGACGGCGATATCACATCGAAAGGGCCGTATGGCATATCGGCGATCGATGTTAAGTCGGGTGACACATTGTGGCGATATAAAGGCGCTGATAAAGGGCTGACTAATTTTGTCTTCGCCGACGCAGGAACGATCTTGTTTGCCGACAATGACGATCTGGTTTCGCTTGATACTCGCAGCGGAAAACGCACGGCAAAGTTTGAGCATAAGATCGACCGGCCGCAGTTTGTTTTGCTGAATGAAGCCGGAAATCCGGTAGTTGGCGGACGCGACGAGATCGCTGCTTTTGACCGAAGCCAACGAGAGCTTTGGCGCGTCCGGCATAAGCCGCCCGGCCGCGGTGCATTTGCTATCATCGGCGGCATCGCTTTGCGAGCAACGGCTCTCTATTTCAGATACGGCGGTGTTGCAACGAGCGCATTTGGGCTCGCGCGCGGTGGGTTGAATCTAGCGAGCGCCGCAAACTCGTTTCGCTGGTCGGGATTGCGTACGCGCTTTGGCTCATTTGACCTGACGACGCTTGCGAGCGCATCGGCCAGAAATTATTTGAACAGCAGGATCTATGTCTATGGCAGTCTCGCGAGACTGCCGGGCACGGCCGCGAGAACTGGTGGTCTTGAGATCATCAGGCCCGCAAACATTGCCGGCCGCATGGCGCCGTCGCGCGGAGATGTTCAGGAAAGCGTATTCGATAGGCTCGACCCGACGCGGCAGATGGACAAGCTGTCAGACTATCTGCTGCGGCGAAGACGCGTCGCCGAGCTTCGCGGAAACTATATGTATTTCTTCACTGACCTCGCAAAGCCGTTCAGCCGAAAAGGGCTCGTCGGCGTGAATGTCCACACCGGACAAGACACGAGATTTATTCTCGATTCAGACCCCGACGATCGGTTCGTTACGGATGAAACGGTAAATCTGTTATATTCAGCCGACGGAAATAAATTGCAAGCCTTTGAAATTTTGAACAGATAAAATTACCGCCGAGGGGAAGAGAAAGAGCATTCAAGT
>DASXPW010000280.1:0-9058 GCA_036493385.1 Pyrinomonadaceae bacterium | reverse complement strand
GCTTGCGCGGTCAAAGTACGCGACCTCGATCAGCACATTCGTCGTCGAGTCCGTGATGCTCGAATCAAGTCCGCCGATAACGCCGCCGATGGCGACTGGTTTTTCGGCATCGCAAATGGCGAGGACATTGGAGTCGAGCCCTTTTTCTTCCTCTTTTAGAGTGACGATCCTTTCGCCCTTGTTTGCCCGGCGAACGACAATGCGATTCTCCGCAAGCTTATCGAGATCGAAAGCATGCATCGGCTGACCCAGTTCGAGCATGACATAGTTCGTGATGTCCGCAATGTTGTTTATCGAGCGTTCTCCGACCGCCTCAAGACGATCGACAAGCCATTTTGGCGAAGGTCCAACTTTCACATTGCGAATAATGCGGGCGGTAAATCGATAACAGAGATCAGGATCCAGAATGGTCACAAGCCCCGCTTTCCCATCGATCGACGGAACATTCGGCCCGATCGCAATCTCGGCTCCGGTGGATGCCCGCAGCTCGCGGGCGACACCCAAATGCGACAGGCAATCCGGACGATTAGATGTGAGATCGATGTCGAGAACAAAGTCATCGCCATGCGGATGCACGCCGTCCACCGCCAGCCCAACGCGCGTGAGCTCCGTCGCCAACTCTTCGGGCGAGAGTTCGACGTCGATCAGGTCTTTGAGCCCGTTGTAGCTGATGTTCACGAGAACTGCTCCAAAAATCTCACATCATTCTCGAACATATGACGGATGTCGTCGATCGAGTACATAAGGGCGGTCATGCGTTCGAGGCCAAAGCCGAATGCGAAGCCTGAATAAACTGTCGGATCGACGCCGACGGCACGCAGGACATTCGGGTGGACCATTCCGGAGCCGCCAAGCTCGATCCAGCCGGAGCCTTTGCACGGACGGCAACGTTCGCCCTCGTAGATGCCTGTGCCGCCGCATTTGAAACATGAGAAATCAAATTCCGCCGACGGTTCGGTGAACGGGAAATAGCTCGGGCGAAAACGCGTCACGGTCTCGGGACCGTACATTCGCCGCAGCCATTCGGTGACGGTGCCCTTGAGATGGGCCATCGTGATGCCTTTGTCGACGCAGAGGCCCTCGAGCTGGTGAAACATCGGCGTGTGCGTCATGTCCGGCGTATCGCGGCGAAAGACCTTGCCTGGTGCAAGTATCCGTAGCGGCACGCCGCGTCGCTCCATAGCGCGAATCTGGACCGTCGATGTCTGCGATCTAAGAGCGAGACCTGTCGTCGTGTAAAAGGTGTCCTGCGACTCGCGAGCAGGATGATTTTCCGGGATATTCAACGCGTCAAAGTTGTAGTAGTCAGTTTCGATCTCGCGGTCGTCCTCGATCGCGTAGCCCATAGACACAAAAATGTCCTCGATCTTTTGCCGCAGCAGCGTGATCGGGTGAAGGTGACCCGTTCGAGGCCTGCGCCCGGGAATAGTGACATCGAGACGCTCGGATTCAGTGCGAAGATCGGAGATCCGTTGCTTCAGCCGAGATTCCGCCGACTCAAGGGCCGCGGTTATGTCTTTACTGAGCGATTGGACGGCTTGAGCGAACGTCGTTCGCTCTTCGGCCGTGAGCGCACCGATCTGCTTCATGGCAGCGGCCATGTCCGACTTCTTGCCTGTAAGCCGCACCTTTAAATCGCCGACTTCCCGTAATTGGCGTTCTGCATCGATAAGCAGAATCCCGTCAACCGAGACATCGGTGAAATGGCCGATCTCACCGAAAAGCCGAGCTCTCAGCTCCTGGATTTGTCCACCTGAGTCAGACATAAACCATAAGAATAGCCGATTTTGCTCGATTCGCGACAGCGTGGGAGGCTTGATATCATTTGAATAAATGAAAGCTATCGTCAAAAGCAAGGCCGAGCCGGGACTGTGGCTCGAGGACGTGCCGGAGCCAACGATCGGCATAAACGACGTGCTGCTCCGGATGAAAAAGACCGGAATCTGCGGCACCGACGTTCATATCTACAACTGGGATACGTGGTCGCAGCAGACCATTAAGATCCCGACGATCCTCGGTCACGAACTCTGCGGCGAGATCGTCGAGGTCGGTTCGAATGTCAGTGATTTCTTTGTCGGCGACATCGTCAGCGTCGAGGGTCATCTTGTCTGCGGCCGCTGCCGCAACTGCCTCGCGGGCCGTCGCTACAAATGTGCTCACACGCTTGGCTTTGGCGTGAATACGGACGGCGGATTCGCCGAGTATATGGCCGTGCCGTACACCAATATCTGGAAGCACGAGCGTAGCGTCGACACCGACGTCGCGGCGATCTTCGACCCCTTTGGGAATGCCGTCCACACCGCTCTCGCGTTCGAGATCTTTGGCGAGGACGTTCTTATCACCGGAGCCGGGCCGATCGGCATCATGGCCGCGGCGGTCGCCAAGCACGCGGGTGCGCGTAACGTCGTTATCACCGACGTAAACCCGAAGCGTCTCGAACTTGCCGAGAAGATGGGCGACTTCACCGTCGTCAATGTTGCTGAGAAAAAACTCGAAGACGTCCAAAAAGAGCTCGACATGAAAGAGGGTTTTGACGTCGGAATGGAGATGTCGGGCAATCCTCAGGCGTTTCGCGACATGCTCGCGAATATGGTGCACGGCGGCAAAGTCGCATTCCTCGGGATACCGTCGGATGAGTTCTCGATCAACTGGAAGACCGTGATATTCAACATGCTCACCATCAAAGGCATCTACGGCCGCGAGATGTACGAGACCTGGTACCAAATGAGCGTCCTCATCGAAGGCGGCCTCGATATCTCGCCCGTGATCACGCATCGGTATTCGTATAAAGAATTCGAGAAGGGATTTGAGGCAATGCGGACGGGCGATTCAGGGAAGGTCATTTTGGATTGGACTCAGATCTAAATTATGTACGGAGCAGTCAAACAACAGCTAGCGGTCACGCTGGACGAGATCCGCGAGGCCGGTTTATTCAAAAATGAGCGCGTTATCGAGAGTCCGCAGGAAGCCCGGATCGAGGTAGGCGGACGCGAGGTCCTTAACATGTGCGCCAACAACTATCTCGGGCTCTCAGATGATCCGAGGATCGTCGAGGCTGCCCATAAGGGGCTTGACGAATGGGGCTTTGGGCTCTCTTCGGTGCGGTTCATTTGCGGTACGCAGACGATCCACAAGGAGCTTGAGAAAAAGATCAGCGAGTTTCTCGGCACGGAGGACACGATACTCTACACGTCGTGTTTTGATGCGAATGGGGGATTGTTTGAGACCGTCCTCAGTGAGGAGGATGCGATCATTTCGGACGAGTTAAACCACGCATCGGTGATCGATGGCATTCGGCTGTCAAAGGCTCAACGATTTCGTTATAAGAACTGCGACATGGCCGATCTCGAGGCGCAGCTCAAAGCCGCGAGCGGATCTCGACGCCGGATGATCGCGACGGATGGTGTTTTTTCAATGGACGGCTTCATCGCACCTCTGAAACAGATCTGTGATCTTGCGGACAAATACGATGCGATGGTGATGGTCGACGATTCGCACGCGGTCGGATTTATCGGCAAAACCGGTCGCGGAACGCATGAGCACTGCGGTGTCGAGGGTCGCGTAGATGTCATCACCGGAACCCTCGGCAAAGCTCTCGGCGGTGCGAGCGGCGGCTATACGAGCGGGCGAAAGGAGATCATCGATCTCTTGAGGCAGCGTTCGCGGCCTTACCTGTTTTCAAACTCGGTCGCTCCGCCGATCGTTTCGGCGTCGATCGCGGCGATCGACATGCTGAGCGAGTCGACCGAGCTGCGCGACAAGCTTGCGGACAACACGCGCTATTTTCGCGAAAAGATCGCCGGCATCGGCCTTGAAGTTCTACGCGGTGAGCATCCGATCGTCCCCGTAATGTTCGGCGACGCTCACCCTGCAGTCAAAATGGCCGAGTCGCTGCTGCAAAAAGGCGTTTACGTCATCCCATTCTCGTTCCCGGTTGTGCCAAAAGGGAAAGCCAGGATCAGGACGCAGGTTTCAGCCGCTCATTCAAAGGACGACCTGGATTTTGCGATCGAGAAATTTGCAGAAGCAAAGGCGGAACTTGGAATTGAAAAACGAGCGGCTGTCTAAGTAAGAAATTTGCCGCGGATTTTCGCCGATAAACGCGGATCTGTCTTATCTGCGTTCATCCGCGTAGATCCGCGGCTTACCTTTCCAAAGACTATGCAGCGGCCTGTGCCTGCTTTCCGATCGCGTCCCTTGCCTGTCCGGCAATAGTTGCGAACGTTTCCGGCTGTTTGACCGCGATGTCCGCAAGCGATTTTCGATCAAGCTCGATGCCGGCCAGATTAAGACCATGCATGAACTGCGAATATTTCATATCGTTCAGCCGGCAAGCCGCATTGATGCGAACGATCCACAGCCGTCTAAAATCACGTTTTTTCAGCTTGCGTCCCGTATATGCGAAATTTAATCCGCGCTCGACCGACTCTTTTGCGGAACGGTAAAGTTTTGACTTAGTTCCACGATAGCCTTTGGCTAAGGCCAATATTTTTTTGCGCTTCTCGAGGCGCTTGTTTCCACGTTTTGCTCTAGGCATGATCTACTCTCCAATGTCTAAAAACCTTGTCGCTTGTTGGCCGTTGGCAGGCGGCGGCCGGCGGTCAAATACTGCCAACTGCATACCGCCTACCGCCAACTCTTAATCCCGTCCGTACGGCAGCATTGCCTCAACGCGTTTCTGGTCGCCTTCGGATACGATCGCGTCGATATCGAGATTGCGTTTTCGTTTATGTGTTTTGCTCGTCAGAATATGGCGCGCATGGCTGTGTCCCCGCTTGAACTTGCCAGTGGCAGTCGAGCGAAACCGCTTTGCCGCGCCTTTGTGTGTTTTAAGTTTTGGCATAATTATTCTCCAAAATTGCACGCTTCCCACAGGTCGCGTATGTGCCTCTTTAAGGCATCAATCAAAAAATCTCGTCCGTGTCTTTCGTAATCGCGGGTACCGCCGGCTTTTCAGCTCGCGGCTCGCGCTTTTTCTCAGGCTCCGCGACATTTGGCTGATCGGTCGTATGCCCCGGCGACTTTTTCTTCTTCTCGGGTGTCACCTTCTTCGGAACAAATATCGTAAACATCTGGTAGCCCTCCATCTTTGGCGCTACCTCGACATCTGCGATGTCGACCAGCTCTTTGGTCAGCCTTGCAAGTATCTTTGCCCCCAGCTCGCGGTGCGTCATCTCGCGTCCGCGAAACGCTATCGCCGCTCTGACCTTATCGCCTTCGCCCAGCCACTGTATGGCGTGGTCGCGGCGATAGTTATAGTCGTGATCGTCAGTGCCTGGGCGAAACTTGATCTCTTTTACAGAGACCGTGACCTGTTTCTTCTTGGCCTCGTGCTGGCGTTTCTTTTGCTCATACAGAAACTTGCCATAGTCGATGATCTTTGCGACCGGCGGCTGCGCGTTCGGTGCAATTTCGACCAGATCGACGCCACGCTTTCGAGCTTCCTGAATCGCGTCGCGGGTGTCCATGACACCAAGCGTTTCGCCCTCATCAGTTACGACGCGTACCGACGGAACTCGGATGCGCTCATTTGTCCGGTGCAGCGGTTCACGCTGACGCGGCCTGAAATTTCTTCCACCAAATCTTCTTGGAATAAGTAACCTCCTTTGTTAAATGCCTGTCTCAGAGAGCTCGAAGCAGCTTCTGCTCCGTTACCATCTCTAAAAACTCTGCCAGCGACATCTGGCCGATATCGCCCCTCTTACGTTCGCGAACCGCGACCTTTTGCTCCTCAAGCTCCTTGTCCCCAAGCACAACCATATAGGGGATCTTTTGAAGCTGGGCGTCGCGAATTTTCGCACCGATCTTGTCGGATTTCAAGTTCGTATCGACACGAAGGCCCGCTTCGCGCAACTGACCAGCGACCGACCGAGCATATTCGTTGATACGATCGGTGATCGGCAGGACAACGATCTGTACGGGTGCAAGCCATAATGGGAAGGCCCCTGCGTAATGCTCGATCAAGATGCCAAAAAATCGCTCGATCGAGCCAAACAGCGCGCGATGTATCATTACCGGCTGGTGCTTCTGGCCGTCCTCGCCCGTATATTCGAGACCGAATCTCTCAGGGAGATTCCAGTCGACCTGGATCGTGCCTAACTGCCAAATTCGGCCAATAGCGTCCTCGATCTTGATGTCGATCTTTGGGCCGTAAAATGCCGCCTCACCTTCGATGCGTTCATAGGAGATGCCACGTTCATTCAGCGCCCGCGCGAGCTGCTCTTCGGCGGCTT
Source organism: Pyrinomonadaceae bacterium (assembly GCA_036493385.1). GTDB lineage: Bacteria > Acidobacteriota > Blastocatellia > Pyrinomonadales > Pyrinomonadaceae > OLB17. Next base: position 2,825 of record DASXPW010000280.1, on the reverse strand, counting down.
GCCAGGTCTCGTCTGAGCCGAGATAGAACTTGTTGTCCGCATCGCCGCGGACCGAAAGCTCAAATCTTACCTTTTCAAAACCATAGGTTTGAAAAACCTTGAGAGCAAGATCCAGGCAGTCAGATATCTCAGCCTGTATCTGGTCCGGCCGGACAAACAAATGGGCATCATCGACCGTAAATCCACGCACGCGCATCAGCCCGTGCAGTGTTCCCGAGAGTTCTGCCCTGTAGACCGTTCCGGCTTCCGAATATCGCTGCGGAAGATCGCGATACGACCGAGGGCTGGATTTGTAAATGCCGATGTGCAGCGGACAATTCATCGGCTTCAACCGATATTCCTCGTCCTCGATCCTGGTCGGCGCGTACATCGAGTCGGCATAGTTTTCTTCGTGTCCGCTAATGCGCCACAGCTCGCGCTTTGCGATATGCGGCGTGTAGACAAAACTGTAATCTCGCCGCTCCAGCTCTTCACGGAGCAACCTCTCCATCTCGCCGCGAATAATTCCGCCTTTCGGATGCCAAAGGACCAGGCCTTGCCCGTATTCGTCTGAAATCGAAAATAGGTCAAGCTCGCGCCCAAGCCGGCGATGGTCACGTTTCTCGGCTTCCTCACGTTGTTTTAACCAGGCGTCAAGCTCTTCTTGTTTCGCGAACGCGATCCCGTAGATGCGCTGCATCTGCTGGTTGTTCGCATCGCCCTTCCAGTAAGCACCCGACAATGCGAGTAGCTTGAACGCCTGCAGCTTTCCCGTGTGCGGCACGTGCGGCCCAAGGCAAAAATCAATGAACGGGGAATTATCGATGTAATAGACGCTGGCGGTTCTATCGACCTTTTCGTCGATCAGCTCACATTTAAGCGGTTCGTCGCGCTCACGAAAGATGTCGAGAAGTTTTGCCTTTTCGATGTCTTCACGGCGGTACGGAAGATTGCGTTTCGCAAGCTCACGCATCCGCTTTTCGATCTTTGGCAGGTCGTCCTCGCTAAGCGAAACAGGGGCGATAAGGTCGTAGAAAAATCCGTACCGGGGGTCGTCCATCAAAGCAGGACCAACGCCAAGTTTCGTTCCCGGGTAGAGATCGAGCACGGCGGCTGCGAGCAGATGCGCCGCCGAGTGACGTATGACTTCCAACCCGTCACGCGAATCAGCCGTGATCGGCTCTATCGAGATGACGTCGGCATTTCCGGTGATCTCGCGATTCAGATCGACCTCGACGCCATTCAGCTTTGCCGCCAGTGACTTTTTGAGAGTATCGCGGTCGACAGCCTTTATTGCGTCCGCCACCGTAGCCGGCGCAGGAATAGCCCGCTCCCTCTCACCAATTTTTACGTTTATCTCGCTCATAACATTGTTAATCGAGTTCAGAGTGCGAGCTTTAGCTCGTAAGATACGCGATAAATCGCGCACTCTAACTGCTTTAGCAGCGTCGCTCTAACGAATTCAACGATTAACAATCTTTCCAACTACCAATCAAGATCTGATCCGATAAGAGCGACTTTGCCTTGTTTGGAGTTCCGCCTTTAGGCGGCCGGCCCGCTAAAGCGGGAACTCCGAACCTCACGCCATTAGAGGCGTGTTGTAGTCGTTGTAAAACCGGCAAAGTTCTTCGAAAGCATCTTATCGAAAATTTGTAAGCGGCCGATGCATGACGCAAAGGCCGCATATGTATCAAACCTAATAATCCTAAAGGTTTCTCAGCCGAAACTCAAGCAGTCAGGGTTACTTTCCGGCCAAAAGCGCTTGCTGCGCACCAACCCAATCCCACGCCTTCGTTTCTTCGTCCTTATCGAAGACGCGCAGCTTGACACTCGTCAGCGGATAAAACAGCTCCAATAAATTCCGCATCCACGGTTTTGGACCGATGACCGCATACTTATCGACCTTTGAAAGCGATTTATATTTCAATTTGACGAGGTCATCCTCAAGGATCGCAAACAGATCAAATCCGTTGAAATCGGACAAACGAGCAAGCACGTTGATCTTTCCCTCGCGTTCGAGGTAGGGCTTGAACTCATTGACCACAGCCTTTACGTCCTTTGTGCGAACACGGCCGTTTACCTCATACGCAAATACATTCGGGTTTGTCGTTTGGAGAAAATGGATCGAGGCTCCCGGTTCCTCCGGTTTTGGCAGCGGCTCGGGTTTTTCCGACGCCCAGGCAAAGGCCTTATCGCGTTCGGCCGGCTCGAAAACGCGGAGGTCGATAGACGAAAACACGAGCCCCTCGACCCGGACAAGAGCGCCTAACCAACCCTTGTCGGTGACCACCGCCGCGCGATAGTACTTCGACATCTTTCCAAACTGCTTTATACCTTCGACTAGGTCCTTCAACAGACCTTCAGGTGTAAACGCCAGTGACTCGGTGATCTCGGCGAAAAACGAGACCCGCTCACTTTCCTTCAATGCCTCGTTTCCGGCTTTGTAAGCTTTTTCGATGTCCTCGGCCGTTATTTTGCCCGAGATCTTCATTGCCACAAGATGTTTCGGTGATTCAAGTATTTCGATCATGTTTGTCCTCCCGCTGTGCGCCCTTGCGGGCGTGTGTTGTCTATAGTTTGATTACGATTCCTGCAAAAAGGAAGTTCGAAACTTTAGTGATGCGGGGTCGAATGCGTTCTCGCAACGATATCGCGCGGGCGGAAGGCGTGTTTCTTCGGCCTTTTTATGCTAGATTAGGGAATACTTCACTTTATCGACTCGATGCATTCATATTACGCTCGTGGCATTAGGATCAAGCTTTTTCGGACGGCCCTCGCCATCACCGTCTTTTGTCTTGTGGGAATTGGGATCGCTCAGGCCCAGCAACCTCAGCCACAATCGCCGG
>DASXPW010000279.1:0-3566 GCA_036493385.1 Pyrinomonadaceae bacterium | reverse complement strand
CGACGAGCTTGACCTGGTGCTTTGGTCTATTAAAACCGGAATGATCCTTAAATAGGCGTTCCACGAAGAGGTGAAAGGACGATGTTTTGGCGAGCGGGCCGTTTTATTGCTCCGACATTCGCTCTTCGGGTGTGCCTCGCGACCGTGTTTGCGGCACTCCTCGTTTCGTTTTCACCGACCCTTGCCCAGGCCGATGTCGTCGACGATATAAAGGCCCTCCTCAAACAAGCCCAAAAAGAGAATCGAAAAGGCCACGCTGACGAAGCCGAAAAGATCTACCGAAAGGTGATCCAAACGGATCCGAATAATACTGAAGCAAAACTCGCCCTTTCATATTTGCTTGTTAAACAGCGGCGTATACACGAGGCATACGATCTCTCGTTCGCCATTGCAAAGGCACAGCCGAGTAACGCGCGTGCCTTCGCCGTACTCGGGACGTCGTTTCTGGTAGCCGGCCGCTTTAAGGAGGCTCGCACCTGCTTTCTTAACGCGATCAATATGTCGAGAAAAGAAGACCTCGCCTGGGCTGGGCTCGGGTTGGTCGATTTCTACGAGAATCGGATCGACAACAGCGTATCGAATCTTGAGGAGGCGACATTTCGCGAGCCGGATGAACCAGATTATCAGTATACGTTGGGCCAGGTTTGCGCTCGGGCCGAGAGGTATAAAGAGGCGGCTGACGCGTATCAGCGGTTCCTTATTATTTCAAATGACCTCGACGACGACCGACGCGCGCGGATCAAGGGCCTGGTCAATTTCCTAAACTATCTCGGCGCGAGAGAGCAGCTCTATAACACCGAGGGTGCCGACCAGACGACTGTGCCGGTCTCACTCGTCGGCAATCGCCCTATCATCAAGGTAAAGATCAATGGTCGCAAAGAACCGCTGAATTTTGTCCTCGACACCGGGAGCGGGATATCTGTGCTTTCCGATAAGACGGCACGCCGGTTGAAGATCTACCCGGTTTCACAAGGCGGCTTTGCCCGCGGGATCGGCGGCGACGGCAAATTTGCAATCATATATGGCTTTGTCCATGAGATGGGAATCGGTGATGTAAAGATCCGGAACGTGCCGGTCTATATTCGCGAGTTTCACGCGACCAATGAAGACATCGACGGCTACATCGGCCTGTCACTGATCTCAAAGTTTCTCACGACCATCGATTATGGCAACCAAACATTTGCATTGACCAAGAGGTCTGCTGACCCGCCGTCGGCTGAGGACGAGGACCTGGCCCTGCCGCTGCGCCTGACGTCGAGCGGATTTCTGAGTGGCGAGGTGAAGCTCGAAGGCGTAGACGACACCTTCAATTTTATCGTCGATACGGGCGCGAGCGTCTCCGTTATATCGGACCAGTTGGCCGGTTTGCAAGAGGTCAGCCGGTTTGAACAGGAAGAGAAAATGCGGGTTATAGGCTCCGCCGGTATCACCGAGGATGTGCACTCATTTCTACTCCCGAAAGTTACCTTTGGCAGTCATTCCCGTCAGGGCGTCGCTGCGGTCGCGCTCGATCTCGATCTGATCAATGAGGCATCCGGTTTTCAGCAGGCGGGCATCCTTGGCGGCAATTTCCTGCGAAACTATAGACTCACGTTCGATTTCAAGAATTCTCGCGTGACGTTTGTTCCAATTACAAAATAGCCACGTCCGATTTGATATCCTAGCGTTGTGAAGCTGGGCCTCTATCTCGAAACATCGGTCGTCGGCGCCTATCTCGACAACGGCCAGCCGTTTCGGCGCGACCTGACGATTCGCTGGTGGGAACATGAATTGAAAGAGTATGAGGCCTACACTTCGTTGCTCGTCGAGCGCGAGCTTGATCGACTGGCCGAGCCGCATCGGTCAGGATACCTGAATCTGATAAAACCTCTCCCCCGTCTTGAGCTCAATGAGGAGATCGCTATCCTCGCTGACGGATACATATCTCGCGGCATCTTTCACCGCAAATATCTTGCCGATGCTGTTCATGTCGCTCTGGCCTCGTTCCATAAGATCGATTATTTGGTCACATGGAATTTCGGGCATATCGCGAATGTCCGTAAACAGGCGCGCTTGCGACTATTTAACACTGCGGCTGGATTCTTTTCGCCGGTCATTGTCACGCCGGAATTCCTCGTGCATAGCTGATCGCACTAATTCCTAAACTCCTGACTCACCATTATTCCTCGCCGCCCGCCGGACATGATGCCGATGCCGATGCGGCCGAAAGCCGGATTCAGAATATTCGCTCGATGGCCGGGCGAATTCATCAGCCCCGTATGTGCGATCTGAAGCGTCGGTGCCAGGGCAAGATTTTCGCCCGCGGTCCGAAACGTGACGCCTGCGTCCTTCATCCGCTGAAACGGGTTCTCACCCTCCGGCGTGTAATGCGAAAAGTATCCGCGGGTAAACATGTCTGTCGAATGCGCCCGCGCGACAGGGACAAGCTCAGGGTCGAGCGCCAGCGGCTTGAGCCCGCGCGACGTGCGCTCTTCATTCACGAGCTGCAGCATCTGGAACTCAAGCGACGGCTCGGCTTTGCTGTCCGTGACCTTGAACGGAAGGTTGACCAACTCATCCGAACCGGGTTCGACGGTGATGAGCTTGGTTAGGGTCTGATTCAATGCCGGGCTGAAAACAGGCGTCAGGACGTCTTCAAGCCGATCGGTGTAGACGGCGAACCGCTCGGTCAGCCAGCTCTTTTGCGCCGCATCGCTCAGGCTGTCCCAGATCGGCACAGAATATAGAAGTGCCGAAATTATCGCCGCGGTCACGATTCCGTTGAACAGTCCCGGCAGCGTACCGAGCAGTCGGTTTAAGATGCTCAAATGTGCCTCGACGGGCACGCGCCGCAAGATCAGACGGCCGAGAATGTGGATAGCGATGCCAGACAATACGACGAGCACGATAAAGGCGATCGGGTGACGCCATGTTTCGCTCCAGTCGGTGACCTGACCGAGCCAAGCCGATAGCCAACGATAAAATACGATCGCGATGATCCAGCTTCCAAGCCAGCGAACAAGATCGAGAATGCTGAGTATGAAGCCGCGCTGCGCGCCCGCAGCGACGCTGATCAGAATGATCACCACCAATAAGAGATCGACCCAATTGAAGCTCATTTCGATTTCACCCGTCTGCGCGGCATCGCCGTTTTCAAGCGTTATTTATTAATATTATGTTAGACTGTCGCCTCGCATTCATAGGCGGCTCTGGCACATTTTGCCCGAATTGACTCAGGACGCATAAACAAAGAACAATTTCATTAGCATCTATGTACCGGCGCCCAAAGTTTCTCGAAGTCTTGCTAAAGATCCGCGAAGAGATGGCGCGCGAGGCCGACTACGACGTCGATTTTTTTGTCGAGATGGTCCGAAACCGGATGCAGCCGGCGACCGATGTGCGACACGCGCTCACAGATCGCGATAGTGACGCGGCCGACCGGTCGCGGCCGAGCGGCAGGATGAAAAAGAAGTAACGACACGAAGATCACCAAAATGAAACGCTATCTCGTGTCATGCCTGATCATCCTGACGGTGGTCGGGCTTGCCGGTTCGTATTTTTTTAAGGACTATTGGGAGCACCGCTTT
>DASXPW010000278.1:0-7942 GCA_036493385.1 Pyrinomonadaceae bacterium | reverse complement strand
ACAATGATGGCCTATCCAAACCGAACGCACAGCATTTCAGAGGGCAAAGGAACGACGCTGCACCTTTACAGTTTGTTGACGCGTTATTTGAATGAACACTTGCCGATAAATAAATAAAACTAATGAGCAAAAGGATCACCGTTTACGAAAAACCGACCTGTTCAACCTGCCGCAATCTGGCGACGCTGTTTAGGGAAAATTGCATCGATCACAACAAGGTAAATTACTTTATTCAGCCGCTGACCGAAGACAAGCTGAGCCAGCTGATCAGGAAAACCGGTCTCCGGCCATTCGAGGTTTTACGGAAAGGCGAGGCTGAGTTTAAGGAACTCGGGCTTTCGTCAGAAACGCCGGATGGCGAGATCATTGCGGCAATCGTCAAGCATCCGAACCTTTTGCAGCGGCCGATCGTCGAGGTCGGCGACCTGGCGGTTTTGGCAAGGCCAGTCGAGAAAGCCTTGGGCCTCATTGCAGACTCGGGATTGAACGCGTAAGACGGTTAACTTTGCGGCCTTTGCGAGCTTTGCGTGATATGGTTTTATTTCACGCGAAGATCGCCAAGTTCGCGAAGCAAAATCAAAGTAGATCATGAGCACCACAAACGGCAACGGCCATTACCCAAAACCGAAGAACGTTCTCGGCACCGAGCTTAAGAGCTGCTGTACCGATCCAATGACCGGGTTTTATCGCGACGGTTTTTGTCGAACCGGTCCTGACGATATTGGGCGACACACGGTTTGCATCCACGCGACGGACGAGTTTCTCGAATTCTCGAGATCGGCGGGTAACGATATCTCGACGCCCCGGCCTGAATACGCTTTTCCCGGTGTCAAAGACGGCGACAGATGGTGTCTCTGCGTCACCAGGTGGCAGGAGGCGTTTGAGGCTGGCCGTGCCCCGATGGTCGATCTCGAAGCAACACATGAATCCGCGCTCGAGGTCGTCCGGCTGGAAGATCTGAAACGTTTTGGCGTCGGCGCCGATTCCTTCGACGACATCGACTGATGGAGACTGTCGAACATCTTCGCGAACTCTTTCGCTACGACGATTGGGCAAACCGTCGGATGATCGTTGCCGTCAAGGAAAGCGGCTCGGATCGCTGCCGTCAAATACTCGCTCACTTACTCACGACCGAGGACGAATATCTTGCCCGCCTGTTTGGCAAAGATTCGACGGGTTTCGATTTTTGGCCCGACCTATCGATCGAAGAATGCGGCGAGCTTGCCCGGACCGTCGCCGAAAAATACGAAAAGCTGATGCGACACTTCGACGACGAGGGCCTCGATCTCTGGACGCGATATCGCACGAGCGAGGGCATCCCGCATGAGAACAACTTTCGCGATATGCTGACTCACGTTATCATTCATTCGGCGACCCATCGCGGCAACCTGATGCTGAAATTACGCGAAGAGGGTTTTGAACCGCCAAAGATCGACTACATAATCTATCTGCGAGAGACGAAATACGTGTGAGTCAGCCGGAACCTGAAACATACACATTCGACTTTTATAAGGAAACGGCCGAGATCGTGGCCGAGTCCTCAGACGAGCTGCGCATCAAGATCGGCGAATTTGCGGGCCCGCTCGACCTGCTTCTGTTTCTGATCAGGCAGGAGCAGGCGAATATTTTTGACATTCCGATAGCGAGGATCACCGACGAATATCTTCGTTTCATCCGCCTGATGAAGACCCTTGATATAGCGGTCGCGGCGGATTTTCTCGTGATGGCAGCGACGCTGATCGAGATCAAGTCAAAGATGCTCTTGCCGCGCGACCCTAACGCAGCGACCGAGGCCGACGAATTGGACGATCCACGTCAGGAGCTGGTCGATCGGCTGCTCGAGTACGAAAAATACAAATCGGCCGCCCAGATGCTCTATGAAAAAACGACGCTAGAGCAGGCTGTTTTTTCGCGGGGCAAGATCGAGTCCGACGACGAAAATGCCGAGGTTTCGGCGACCGTCTTTGACCTGCTGACCGTATTTCAAAAGATAGTCGCCCGCCGCGCCGAAGAGATCAAGATGGAGATCCACCGCGAGGAAATTTCCCTCGCGGACATGATCAAAGATCTGAGACGCCGCATCTTAGAGGCCGGCGAGGTCAGCCTCCTGGCATTTTTTGAGGAGATGCATTCAAGACGAGAGCTTGTAACAGCTTTCATCGCGGCTCTCGAGATCGTCAGGACCGAGACTGTCAAATTGGTCCAAAAAAAGACGTTCGGCGACGTCATTTTGCGAAAGGTTTAACCAATGAGTGAAGCCGTAGAAGAAGCTCTCGAAGACGCACCTAAACCGACCCGAGACTTGAGCGAACTCGTCGCCGTCGTCGAGGCGCTCATCTTCGTCGCCGACGAGCCGATCACGACCAAGCTGCTCGCCGATGTGCTCGATGAAGACAAGCAGGCGGCCGAAGCCGCGGTTGAACAGCTAAGACAAGAGTATGAGGCGCGCGAAAGTGGTCTGCAGATACGCGTTATCGCCGGCGGCTGGCAGATCGCCACACGGACGGAGTTTCATGAAGAGGTTCGAAAATTTCTGCGCACCAGGCCCTCGGCAAAACTCTCACTCGCCGCGCTAGAAACGCTTGCCGTGATCGCTTACAAACAACCCGTCACCGTACCCGAGATCCTCGAGATCCGCGGCGTTCAGTCGGCGTCGGCGATAAAAACCCTTCTCGACAAACGCCTCATCGTCGCTAAGGGACGAAAGGAAACGGTCGGTCGGCCGATGCAGTACGGCACATCGAAAGATTTTCTCATTCAATTTGGGTTAAAGGATCTCACTGAACTGCCATCTATTGAAGATTTCGAAGACCTCGTCAGCTAGGCCGGCGCGTCCCTAAACGAATCGAGCATTTGATGGATAGTCTGAAGCGAGTCTGCGTCTCGCGGCAATTTGTCCTCTCGCCAGCGCAAGATACGAGGGAAGCGGACGGCCACGCCCGACTTGTGTCGCGATGATTTCTGTATTGCCTCGAAGCCAAGCTCAAAAACTAGCTCGGGCCTAACCGCTCTGACTGGTCCGAATTTTTCGGTCGTGTTGTCCCGAACAAACCTATCGACCTTTCGGATCTCAGCATCCGTGAGTCCAGAATAAGCTTTCGCAAACGGAACCAGCTCGCCGTCCTTCCAGACCGCAAATGTGTAATCGGTAAAAAGGTTCGAGCGTTTACCGCTTCCCTTTTGCGCATAGATCAGGACGCAATCGACCGTTAGCGGGTCGATCTTCCATTTCCACCAGTCACCGCGGTGCCGGCCGACGCGATATGGCGACGCGCGGTGCTTGAGCATGAAACCTTCGACGCCAAGGGTACGGCTCAATTCGCGTTTATCGGCGAGGTCGTGCCAGGTCGTTGCTTCGACAGACTCGGTGACCTTGAAAACTTCCGTTCCGGCACCGCTCAAACTATCTATCAATGCGCCCAGCATCTCACGACGAGTACGAAACTCTATCGAGCGAATATCGTGGCCTTCGAATTCGAGCAGGTCGTAGCACTGCAAAATTACCGGCACTTCGCTCAATATTTTCGGGGTCAGATTCTTGCGACCGATGCGACGTTGAAGCTCCAAAAACGGCAACACATTATCGTTCCGCCAAGGCAGGATCTCGCCGTCTAACACAGTTCCATTTGGCAGCTCGCGAGCTGCGCGCTCGATCTCGGGAAACCGGTCGGTCATCAGGTCCTCGCCGCGAGACCAGACAAAAACCTTATCCGCGCGCTTTATAACCTGGGCCCGTATGCCGTCCCATTTCCATTCCGCCTGCCACTCGCTTACCGGCCCGAGAGTCTCTGGTGAAACGTCTATCTGATGCGCAAGGTGGAACGGATACGGCCGCGCGATCGGAGTTTCGTCAGTTTCCAGCTCAGGATCTAGAAGATGATCGAAAAACTCAGCCGACGGCGACCAGTCGCCCATCAGACGATGAGCTATCACGTCTTTCGGCAGCTCCGATAACTGTGCGAGGGCTCTAACGACTAATAATTGCGACACACCGACGCGAAATGCTCCCGAAATAAGCTTGTTATACACGAGCCGCTGCGAGTAATTCATTCGCGACCACGCGCTCGTGACGGCCTCTTGCTGTCTTTCAGGCTGCTGGCCTCGCAACGGTAAAAGCTGATCCTCAACCAGAATATGCAGCGGCGTCTCGTCCTCGGCTGTCGTGTTTGGCAGGAGCAGGGCCATTGTTTCTGCTCCGTCGCCGACCGTGTCGCGAGACTCTTCGTATAGCCATTCGGGTATGCCGGAAAGCTCAAGTGCCCATTCGCGAAGCAGTTTTGACGGCACGATCTGACGCGGCTTTCTTCCTGACAAAAAATAAAGCGCCCACGCTGCGTCGTGCGGCTGAGCGAGCTCAAAATAATACCTCATCGCCTCGACCTTTTCGTTGGTCTTATTCGTCTGATCGAGCTCGACGTAGAGGTCGGTGAAGAGTTTCATTATTTGTTTATCAGCCCTGCGGCTCTGCCGCCCAATTTGCGGAAAAGCTCTGCTTTTTCGGGAACTGGCCTTTTCGAACTCGCGGCTTTGCCGCCGACCGCGCAGCCGCTTGAATCTTGGGAAGCACGGTAGCGGAAAAGCGAAGCTTTTCCGCAAATAGAAGGGCAAAGCCCAAAGCTATTTTGTCTTTGTTTCGCTCTCATTCCCCACCGCAAGCTCTGTCTCCTCATCGGCCAACTCAGGCGCGTCATGGCCGACGAATTTTGTCTTCAACGGATGGGCGTCAACGCTGTTTTCGCGCAGCCAGCGGACAAGCTCGGGAATAAAACCATGCGTCACGTACACGGTGTCGGCTCCTGTATCTTTTATTGCTTTATTTAGCTCGGGCCAATCGGCGTGGTCTGACATTACAAACCCGCGGTCGACGGCCCGCTGGCGTCGCGCGCCGCGGACCATCATCCAGCCCGAGGCGAACGCGGTCGAGTGCGGGCCAAAGCGTCTCAGCCACGGCGACACCTGCGCAGATGGCGGGGCAACGATCAAAGAGCCGATGTAATCCTTCTTATTCGTGACGCTTCCGGCATAAATGGTCGGCGGCAGATTTACGCCGGTTTCCCGGTACGCTTGATTCAGCCGCTCGACCGCTCCGTGCGTGTAGATCGGCCCGATTGCCGTATCGACGCCCATGATCACCCGCTGAGCTTTGCCAAGCGAATATGCAAAGATGACCGACGCCTTTTCGCGCGTCCGATTTCGGCGCCACCATTCATTAACGTCATCGAAAACCTGTTCCGGCGGTCCCCAGCGATAGATCGGGAGGCCGAATGTCGCTTCGGTGATAAAAAAATTGCACTTTACCGGCTCAAACGGCGCGCAGGTCGGATCCGGCGTCAACTTGAAATCACCCGAGATAACCCAGACCTCGCCTTGGTATTCGACACGCACTTGCGCCGAACCGAGAATGTGGCCTGCCGGGTGAAACGAGATCTTTACGCCATCGATCGTGCGGGTCTGGCCGTAGGGCATGCTCGAGATGCTCGCGTCGTAATCGAGCCGTATTTCGGCGAGGCGCTTACAGTCTTTTGAGACAAGATAATTTTTGTGTCCGCGATAGGCGTGGTCGGAGTGTGCGTGCGTGAGAACAGCCTGCCGCACGGGTTTCCACGGGTCGATATAAAAATCACCCTGACGGCAATAAAGACCGCGGTCGGTGAGAGTTATCAAGCCATTCCGATTCACAGAAGCCTATTTTACACTCTCTGCCGATAAGTCTTCGGTATGTTCCAGAATCGGTACGGCGACGGTTCTATTTTTCCGGAATAAGTTACAAGTAATAACTGATAAGTGAAAACGACCGAAGATCTGCGGCAGCTATCAGCTATCAGTTTTCAGTTTTCAGTTATTTCGGAGGTTATTTGACGACAGCTCGGCGGACAAGCGGCAAAAATAGCGCATCTGGCAAGAGCCTGCGGGCGGCAAGGATCGCTTGAGAGTTGACCGGATACCGCATTTTCCACGTGTCGTCGGTTGCCGCGTCGTAAATGGCTTCGGCGACGATGCGGCCGTCGGGAGCAGTTTCACCCGCCCGTTGCAGATTTGGCATCGCACGGGCAACAAAGTTGTCATAGGCGGTAAGGTCTTCCTTTTTTGCGATGCTCACTGAGCGGGTGTAAAAGTCGGTCTTGATCGGGCCGGGTTCGATGATCTTTACCTTGATGTTAAATTCGCGCACTTCGTACTGAAGCGCCTCGCTAAAGCCCTCTACGGCCCACTTGGTCGCGTGGTAAATGCTGTAGAGCGGAAACGTGATGCGACCGCCCATTGATGCGACATTCACGATGGTGCCGCGTTTCTGGGCGCGAAAGATCGGCAAGATCTCGCGGCAAACGAACATCACGCCAAAGACGTTTGTCTGAAATTCCCGCTCGATCTGCTCGTCCGACGCCGCCTCAAATGGGCCGACAACAGCAAAACCTGCATTGTTGACGAGAGCATCGATCCGGCCAAATTTATCGAGCGCGGCTTGTATGCCCTCGCGAACCGAGTCCTGATCGGTAACGTCAAGGCGGATGCATTCGAGGTCGACGATCCGCTGCAGATCTTCGGCCTTTTCAGGCGTCCGCATCGTTGCGGCGACCTTCCAGTTTTTGGACTGAAACAGCTTGGCGGTCTCGTTGCCGATGCCGGTCGAGGCGCCGGTGATAAGGACGACTTTTCCCATATGGCCAATTTACCAGATGTAAGATTTGCCCGCGAATAACATGAATGAACACGAATACAGAGCAGCGGTTTATTCGCGCCCATTCGCGCCATTCGCGGGCTAATATCTTAGCCTTGCTCTGTTATAATTAGAATATGAAGTTTCTCCATCTTGCGGATGTGCATCTGGGATGCACGCGGTACCAGCTTGTCGAAAGTCCGCGTGACTTTTTCGACGCGTGGATGGATGTTTTGCAGCGTTATGCTGTTGATGAAAGCGTCGATTTCGTTTTGATGTGCGGCGATTTCTTTCATAAGCGGTCGATCCCGCCGGAGACGATGAACTACGCAGTTGAGGGACTGCTGATGTTGAAGGATAACGGCATTCCGGTCGTTACTATCGAGGGAAATCACGATCAGAAACACACCGACAGCGAATATAGCTGGTTAAGGTCTCTTGCAAACTGGCGGCTGTTGTACCTGCTGGAACCCGTGACCGAAGATGGCGAATTTGCGCTGAACAAATGGGACGAGCAGACATGCTGTGGTGGATTTGTCGATATAGGCCGAGCGCGGATCTTTGGCTCGCATTGGTACGGCGCTTCGGCCAATTGGGCCATTCCCGAGCTGACCAGAGCGATCAAGCAAAAGCGACGCGAAGGCGCGTTTCATATCGCGATGCTCCATACCGACGTCGAAGGGCACGAGACGCACCCGATCCCCGCGTTGTCGATAACCTCACTGAATGAACTCCGAGAGGCGGCCGCCTACGTCGCTCTCGGGCATACGCATAGACATTTTGAGATCGACAATTGGGTCTTCAATCCAGGCTCCATCGAGATCACAAGCATCGCAGACTACCGTGAGACACGCGGCGTATTTTTGGTCGAGGTCGCTGAGGATAATTCGATCGAGGCTCGTCATATTGACGATTATCTGCATCGACCATTTCAGAGACTTGATTTTGACGTTTCCGGTTGGGCTAGCGGCGAAGAGATCACGGCGGCGGTTCTTGAGCGGTTTGAGATGGAAGGCAGGAGGGCGGTCGAGGGAGATCCTGCCCCGATAATCGAATTGACTCTCCGCGGCGTTCTCGGACTGCCTAACTCGCAGCTCGAGCTAAACAAGATCCGCGATGAAAGCAAAAAAATCACTGGTGCTCTGCACATTCGTATCAAAAACAACTCGGTTCCGCTTGACTACACGGGACGCGACGTTGCGGACGATCAGGAAGGGCGCGAACGGACCGAACGACGGGTCGTCGAGGACCTCGTGGTCCGCGATAACCGTTTCAAGACTCGCG
>DASXPW010000277.1:0-12122 GCA_036493385.1 Pyrinomonadaceae bacterium | reverse complement strand
TTTCCGCTGCTTGTTGGGATCCAGGTATTGAACGGCGTACTTCTGCCCATTATCCTCGTTTTTATTCTATTGCTTATAAATGACGAACGCCTGATGAGCAGCCTAAAAAACTCTCTCACGACAAACATTCTTGGTTGGGTGACATTTGCGCTCATTAGCGCCGCTGTCTTGATCATGCTCGGCTTACAGATCTACGGTTTGTTTGGCGGCTAAACTGCGCGGCCCAGTTTTTACCGCTATAATCGATCTACCGCAATGGAAGACGGGCCAAGCGTTAACATTAAAGCGTACCTGTACGACGCGACCGGATCGGATGAGGTGATCGAGCTTACCGAATTTGACGCCGCGACGCTCGACGAATCAAAGCTCCTCTGGGTCACCGTCCTTAAGCGTGACGCCGATCTGATCGAGCGTGCCGCCGCACAGGTCGGCATCGAGCATCCTCCGTTCAAACTGATCCTCGAAGGGTCGCCGCACCCGATGCTGGTCAAGTTTGACGAATTTTTTCATTTCAGCGTCAATTCGGTGATGCTTCACCTTGACGAAAGCCCGCTAAAGTTCCCGATAGATTTTCTTGTTGGCCGCAACTTTGTCGTCACTATTCATGACGACGAAGTGGACTTTTTCGTCGACCTGCGGAAGCGCGAACGCGGTGAATCCGTGTTTGGGCAATTGTCTTCCGAGAGTTTTATCGCCACGCTGCTTGACCTTCATCTCGTTTCTTATTTCCACGGCGTCGACGCGATCGAGCGCCGGGTCGATAAGCTTTACGGCAAGACCTTAAAGAAGGATCTCGCCGCTGACGAATTCATCGCCCGTATGATCGAGCTGCGCCGTGACGTCTCAAAACTACGCCGCTGGCTGATCCCTCAGCGCGAGCTGGTCTATAGCTTCATCCGGCCTGATTTTCAGCAGATAACTGAGGAAGACACACGCGAGCTTTATAAAACGGTCGAATCGCATTTCGAAAATGCGGTCGACGCCGTCGACGGCGCCCGCGAGGCCGTTCTGGGCGCCTTTGACCTTTACGCGACGACGGCCTCGCAGCTTACAAATATCTTTATTCAACGGCTGACATTTTTGACGGTGGTGATGGGCACGCTCGGCGTCGTGGCAAGTCTTTTGGGCATGAATTTCAAAAATGAGTTCTACGATAACCCATGGGGGTTTTGGATAACCGTCGCCGCAATGATAATTTTCACACTCGCGGCGACCGTTTATGCTCGGCGACGGCGCTGGATCTGATCGATGGCCAAAAATCTCTGGGGCGGCCGTTTTACCGGCGAGCCCGACAAAACATTTGTCGAATTTAACCGTTCGTTCGATTTCGACATTCGGCTCTTTGACGCTGACATTCGCGCAAGCCTCGCGCATGCCGAGGCGATCCGCGACGCCGGCGTGCTGACAAGTGCCGAATTTACAAAGATCGAGCGCGGACTTAAAAAACTGGTGAAAGAAGCCGTGGCCTCCGCCGGTTTTTTTGAGGACAACGACGCCGAGGATGTGCATTCGTTCATCGAGGGCCGCCTTGTCGATTCTGTAGGCGACACCGGCAAAAAGCTTCACACCGGCCGCAGCCGCAACGACCAGGTCGCGACCGCATTTCGTCTCTGGCTCCGCGACCGCGTCGATGCTATCGATGTTTTGTTGAAAAGTGCGCAGCGAGCCATTCTCAACGCTGCGGAGCGACACGCTGACGCCGTCATGCCCGGCTACACGCATCTGCAGCGGGCGCAGCCGATACTCTGGGCCCATTGGTGTCTCGCCTATTTCGAGATGCTCGCCCGCGACCGCGAGCGCCTCGCCGACGGGCGAAAACGGATCAACATCATGCCGCTCGGCTCGGGCGCTCTGGCCGGGACCGGCTTTGCCATCGACCGCGAGAGGGTCGCAGCACAACTTGGCTTTGACGGCGTCTCTAAAAATAGTCTCGACGCCGTTTCCGACCGCGATTTTTGTATTGAGTTCACAAGCTGCTGTTCATTAATAATGGTCCATCTATCGCGGCTCGCGGAGGACCTGATACTTTATTGCTCGACCGAATTTGGTTTTGTCGAGCTGAGCGATGCGGTCTCATCGGGATCTAGCCTGATGCCGCAAAAGAAAAATCCCGACGCGCTTGAGCTTATTCGTGGAAAAGCCGGCCGCGTTTTCGGGCACAATGCCGGATTGCTTGCGACATTGAAAGGCCTGCCGCTCGCCTACAACAAAGACCTTCAGGAAGACAAAGAGGCCGTCTTTGACACCGTCGACACGGTCGACATTTGCCTGCGAACGGCCGCCATCGTTCTCGACAACCTCCGCGTAAATGAGGACCGCACACGAGCCGCCGCCGCACACGGCTATCTCAACGCGACCGAGCTGGCCGACTATCTCGTCAAAAAAGGCGTCCCCTTTCGCGAAGCCCACGACGCCGTCGGACACGCCGTTCTTTTTGCGATCGAACAGGGAAAAGAGCTTAACGAGCTCGACCTCGTCGACCTCAGGCGCTTTTCGAAAAAGATCGACCGCGATGTTTTCGACGCGCTCGACCTGGACAATGCGCTCGCTGCAAAGAATGTTATCGGCGGCACCTCGCCGGCGCGTGTTCGACGCGCGATCAAAGCGGCGCGGAAATATCTCGCAAAGGAATAAAATGGACCAGAAGGAAATGTTAAAGGCCACGGCCGAGAACGAGCTGCTGCAGTTTCTCGGTGTCACGGTCGAAAAGGCCGCGGGCGATCACGTCATTCTAACAATGCCCGTCACGCCAAAGGTGCATCAGTATCTCGGCATAATGAACGGCGGCGTGTCTTTGTTCTTGGCCGAGACTGCTGCGTCGATCGGCGTTGTCGCCGGTCAGGACCTGTCGCAAGTCTCGCCCGTCGGTGTCGAGATCAATGCCAATCACATTCGCGCCGTCAGCAAAGGAACACTGACCGTCGAGGCAAAACCGATCTATCCGGGGCGTTCGATGGCCGTCTGGGGCATCGAGATCAAGGACGAACGCGGCAAGCTCGTCTGCATCTCGCGGCTGACCATGATGATCAAACGCGGCGCGTCATCAAACCCGGGCAAAAAGTAACTATCAAGTGTTAACCAAAAACTGTTAACTGTTAGTTTCTAAGAAATGCGCAGATTCGAACGCGAGCTTATTACCGAATGGCGGCGTCTCGATCTGCCGGTTGAAGACGGATCCATCGTCGTTGCTGTTTCCGGCGGTGCCGATTCGGTTAGCCTGCTGCTCGCGCTTGATGAGTTAAGAAAAGCAAAAAAGATCGGCGTGCGCTTTATCGCCGCGCATTTCAATCATCGGCTTCGCGGTGATGAGAGCGACGCCGACGAAGCGTTTGTCCGCGAGCTGACTTCAGAGAGAAAGATCGAGCTTGCCGTTGGCCACTCGACACTTTCGATAAAGACCAATGTCGAGCAAAACGCACGCGTCGAACGGTATGACTTTCTTCAGCAAACAGCTGCAAACCTCAAAGCGGTCGCGGTCCTGACGGCGCACACGGTGGATGATCAGGCCGAGACATTTCTGCTAAATCTCATTCGCGGCAGCGGCATTCAGGGTCTATCGGCGATGAGTCCGGTCCGTCGTCTCAGTGCCGATGAGCCGGACGTCGCGCTTGTTCGCCCACTTCTCCGATGGGCGCGGCGAGCCGATACTGAAGTGTTTTGCCACGATCTCGGTATCCAATTTCGCTCCGACACAATGAACGAAGACGAATCGTTTACCCGCGTCCGTGTCCGCAAAATTCTCATCCCGCTGCTCCGCGATTTCAATCCAAAGATCGTCGAGCGGCTCGCCGAAACTGCCCGTCTGTTGCGTAGCGAGCTGCCGACGGACCAGCACATCTCACCCGAACCGCTAAAAACCGTAGATCTGCTGCCGCTGGCGCCAGCCGGGCTCATAACTCTGCTCCGCGCCTGGCTGGGGGCAAATCGGGGCGATCTTCGCGGCATCGAGCTGAAACATATAGAGGCCATCGGGCGTCTAATTCACAGCCGTAAGAGCGGCAAAACAGTGGAGTTACCAGGCGGCGACGCGGTTTTCAAGCAAGACGGCCGGCTCTGCTTTAGCAAGAATTTGGTTGAAAAAAGGGGTGCCGCCAACTAGAATCAAAGGTTGGCGTCCGCTTTGGGCCCTATACGGATGTATTCTGAACAACTGACGATGAGAAAGTTTCATCATATCGCATTACGGACCTTGGGTTGTCAGAGTATCTGGAGGCTATTTAAATTTTGAGTTCTAAAGCAAAACAAGTTTCGCTGTGGCTGATGATCATTTCGGTGGCATTGGTCCTCGTTTGGTATCTGCAGACAAAGCAGGTCAAAACGCCCTCGCAGGTTTCGTTCGACGCTGCGATAACGCAGATAAAAAACAAGGACGTTACGGAGGCGACCATCAAGCAGGACGTTATCGAGCTGACGACCAAATCGGGCGACAAGGTCTCGGCCAAACTGGACGCAAGCGACTCGACCCGCGACCAGATCTACGCCGCGGCCAAAGATACGGGAACGATCATCAATCTCGAGCCGGCTTCGAGCGGCTGGGGCTGGCTCGTGCTGATCAACGCTCTGCCGTTTCTGCTGCTGATCGGCTTTCTTGCATTTACGCTGCGGCAAATGCAGGCCGGCGGCAACAAGGCTCTGAGCTTTGGTAAGTCCCGCGCAAAGCTTCTTAATAATCAGCAAAAGCGCGTCACCTTTAAAGACGTAGCCGGTGTCGAGGAAGCGAAAGAAGAGCTTCAGGAGATCATCGAATTCTTAAAGGACCCGCAGAAGTTTCAAAAGCTTGGCGGCAAGATACCCAAGGGCGTCCTGATGGTTGGCCCTCCGGGAACCGGCAAGACGTTGCTGGCCAAGGCCGTTGCCGGCGAGGCAAATGTGCCCTTTTTCTCGATCTCCGGTTCGGATTTTGTCGAGATGTTCGTCGGCGTCGGCGCATCGCGCGTCCGCGATCTGTTTGAGCAGGGCAAGAAAAATGCTCCCTGCATCATCTTTATCGACGAGATCGACGCTGTCGGCCGCCATCGCGGCGCCGGCCTTGGCGGCGGTCACGATGAGCGCGAACAGACGCTCAACCAGTTGCTCGTCGAGATGGATGGGTTTGAATCAAATGACGGCGTCATCCTGATGGCCTCAACCAACCGCCCCGACGTTCTCGATCCGGCATTGCTCCGGCCCGGACGCTTCGATCGACGCGTTGTCGTCGGCCGGCCCGACGTTCGCGGCCGCGAGGGCATTCTGAAGGTTCACACGCGCAAGATACCGCTCGACGAGGGGGTCGATGTCAACGTCATCGCCCGCGGCACGCCCGGCTTTACCGGTGCCGATCTTGCCAACATCGTCAACGAAGCCGCTCTTAACGCGGCGCGTTACAACAAAAAGGTCGTGACGATGTCCGACTTTGAGATCGCTAAGGACAAGGTCATGATGGGCGCCGAGCGACGTTCGATGGTCATCACCGACGACGAAAAACGCGTCACAGCTTATCACGAGGCCGGTCACACGCTCGTCGGTCTCAAAGTGCCGAACGTCGATCCGGTCCACAAGGTCACGATCATTCCGCGCGGTATGGCGCTCGGTGTGACAATGTTCCTTCCTGAAAAAGATCGTCTGGGCGCTACCAAGGAATTCCTGCTTGGGCAGATCGCAATGTGCATGGGCGGCCGCATCGCTGAAGATGTCTTCATCGGCAGCATCACGACCGGCGCGTCGAACGATATCGAAAAAGCAACCGAGATCGCGCGTTCGATGGTCTGCGAGTACGGCATGTCCGAATTGGGACCGCTGACCTTTGGCAAGAAGGAGGAGCAGATCTTCCTCGGCCGCGAGATCAATCAGCATCGCGACTACTCAGAGGACACCGCCATCAAGATCGACAACCAGGTCAAAAAGATCATCTCCGAGCAGTATGATCTCGCGAAAAAGATCATTCTTGAAAATCGCGATGCTCTCGAACGCTTGGCACAGGCGCTGTTAGAGCACGAAACGCTCGACGCGGTTCAGATCCGCCGGGTCGTCGCCGGCCTGCCGGTCGATGGCAGCGAGCCGACGAACGAACCCGTCGACGGCGGCGCGACCGAGACCGAAGAGAAGTCGAAGAATCCGTTCAAGAAACCGATCCTTCCGCCGATAACGGGAAACAACCCCGCAACGGCTTAGCAACATGCTCCCCTCCTGGATAGGAGGGGTGGCACCGCTTCGGTGACGGGGTGGTGGAAGGGCGACCGGGGTATTTCCAATTGGGCAAAAGTGAGGCATCTGCTTTACTTTTGCCTTTTTCCTTTTTACTTTTTCCTTTATGGGAATGTGGCAGATCTTAGGCCGAGAGCTTTCACTCGAAAAGACTCTCGTGATGGCTATCCTCAACGTCACACCCGACAGCTTCTCGGACGGCGGGCGATATTTTGCTGCAGACGAGGCGCTGCGACGGGTCGAGCAGATGATCGCAGAAGGTGCCGACATCATCGACGTCGGCGGCGAATCTTCACGTCCCGGAAGCAAACCAGTCTCGGCCGATGAAGAGAACTCTCGCGTCGTACCCATCATCGAGGCGATTGCTAAACGCTTTGACACGCCTATTTCCGTCGACACATATAAGTCTGCTGTCGCCCAGGCCGCCGCGGGTGCCGGTGCCGCTATCGTCAACGATATTTCCGCGTTTCGCTTCGACACGGTAATGCCCGAAACGGTCGCCGAACTTAAAACGGGTGTCGTCCTGATGCACTCGCGCGGGGCGTTTGGAACGCTCCATTCGACGCCGCCGGCCGACGACATTTTCGATGCCGTCAGCCGCGACTTCCATCGTGCTATTGACACCGCTCATGCCGCCGGTATCGCCGATCAGTCGATCGCGCTCGACGTCGGCATCGGCTTTGGCAAGACGCTCGATCAAAACTTGGCGCTTATTTCTGGCATCGGCAGACTAATAAAAGCGTTTCCCGAATATCCCTTCCTCATCGGCACATCGCGAAAGTCCTTCATAGGCAAACTCCTCGACGGCGCGCGGCCCGACCAGCGGCTCGAAGGCTCGCTCGCAACCGCCATCGTCGCCGTCCGCAGCGGCGTAAGAATTATCCGCACGCATGATATAAAAGAAACTTCGGCCGCATTGAAAGTCGTCGACGCTCTTTCGTAATGATTTTTGGTTGATCCTATTCGTGCTTTTTCGTGTGATTTAGTGATTTTCGTGGTTGCCGTATTATCCGCTACAAAAATTGGAACCACGAAATAACACGAAACGAACACTAATTGCGTGCCTATCCGGACCGCCTCGCCCCCGTGTCGAAATTTCGATAAAATAGCTGGATAAGAGATATAGTGTCGATCTTAAATAATACAATTCGAGTTATTGCGATCGCGGTATTGTTCACGCTAGTCTCCGGCTTTACCGATTGCTACAAGCCGGTGACCGGTACGGGCCTGCCAAAGTACATCAAGACGATCTCCGTTCCGACGTTTCAGGCGGAGGCGCGCGGGCTTCGCTATCGCGTCCAGTCACGGTTTACCGATGCGGTCACGCATGAGATCATTCGCCGGGGCAACGGGCTGCACGTCCAGGCCGCCCGCGAAGGCGCCGACGCCGTGATCGAGGGTACGATCCGCGATTTCACCTTCTCGGGCGTCCTGCTCGACCGCGAGGGTCGTGCCCGCGTTTACGAGGTCACCATCGTCACCGCCGTGACGGTCCGCGATCTGCACACAAACAAGATCCTTTACGACAACCAAAATCTGACCTTCCGCGACTCGTTCGAATTTTCCGACGACCCGCGTTCATTTTTTAACGAAGAAGATCCGGCGGTTGAGCGAATGGCCCGCGCCTTTTCCGAATCCGTCGTCTCGACCATCGTCAACGGCATGGGCGTCAAGGACGAGAAAAAATAGGCCACCGCTATGCCCGACCTCTCTCGCGAAGAACTCTGGCGGCAATTGAAACAGGGCACGCTCGCGCCTGTCTACGTTCTGTATGGGGCGGAGACCTATCTTCGCGACCGCGCCGCTGCCGAGATCGTCAATCGAGCTTTCGGCGAGGGCGATCTTCGCGAATTTAACTACGACGAATTAAGCCTCAGCGCGCGGTCAGGCATCGACGGGGCGATCGCCGCCGCCGCCCAGCTTCCGATGATGTCCGCCCGCCGCGTCGTGCGCGTTGCGGACATCCGCGTTGCGGCCGCGTCAAATCGCGATACGCTTCGCGAAGAGGATGAGGAAATTCTCGGGCGATATCTCGCCGATCCGTCACCGTCAACCGTGCTCATACTCGTCGCTGACGAGCTAAACGGCAACCGCAAGGTCACAAAGTTACTCAAGAAACTCGCGCCAATGCTCGAGTTCAAACCGCTCGATGACGCGTCGCTCACATCCTGGACCGCCAAAACGGTGCGCGACCTCGGCAGCCGTATCGACGACCTGGCCATCCGCATGCTCATCGATCTTGTCGGACCAAATCTTCGCCGTCTCGACAACGAGATCAAAAAGCTCACGACCGCCGCTATGCCCGATGGTGTCGTCACGACAGCACTCGTCGAGGCTCTCGTGATGCCCTCCAGCGAGGTCGAAAATTTTGTTCTCGCCGATGCGATGATCTCCGGCCGCCCCGAACGCGCAATTGCCGCTATGAAAAAGGTCCTCGATGCCGGCGCTGAGCCCATCGCGTTGCTGGGGCTCATTTCTTACAATATTCGCGGCCTTTTGATCGCTAAGGAAATGATGGACCGCGGCGAAGACCGCAGCCGTGTTGCGGGCGCTACCAGAATGCGTTACGAAAAACTGGAAAATTTCCTCGCCGCCGCACGCCGCGTCGACCGCGCACGGCTTGTCCCCATCTTCGATAAGCTAAAAAACGCCGACCTTGCCATGAAGACATCGGTCGGCGGCGGCGGCCCGGTTGGGACGCGAATGCAGATCGAAGTTCTCGTCTGTGAGATCGCCACGGCGCTCGCGCGCCATTAGATCGCCTCTACCGCACTTGCCTCGTTGAAGTAATGATAAAGCTCGTTATAGTCGTGCAGCGCGCGGTTCAATATCAGCGGCAGTTGTGCGACATCGCGCGTGTTGACTATCAGATTGAGATTTCTCAAGAACGCTTCCTGCGCGTTCATCGTCGTGCCTGTGTCCTCGAGTGAAACGAGAAACAACCGTCGACGCTCTGACGAGTACATTGCGTTCGCCTTTTGCTGCAAGATCGCCGCACCTCCGTACTCTGGGGCAAAATCCGTCGAGAACATCACGACATTCGTCTTGCCTTCTCGCAGGCGCTCATTGGCTTGCGCCGGCGTTTCGGCGAGATAGACCTTGTAGCCAGCGTCCGAGAGCGATTTCGCCACGACATCGCGCTTGCTACCAAGACAGAGCAGCACGCGTCGCGGCTTTTCACCATCTTCGTCGTGTGAGTCGAGCGATTTTTTTTCGCCCTGCAGCGCCGACAACAGCGACCTTAACGCAGAGTTGATCTGCACCTCAGATTCCTTTGCCGCAAACCCTCCGGCGTTGGCGCCGACGGCGGGTGCCGGTTTGTTCGCCGCCAATTGCTCGGCGGTCGTCTGAGCGCTGCCGTCGCCTTTCCTGGTGGCGCGGAGCATGTTCTGGCAGCGCGGGCACCGCACGGTAAAGCTTCCGGTCGGGACCTTTGATTCGTCGATCTGCAATGAGACCGAGCAGTTATCGCATCTGATGATCATAGATTAGTGGTAAGTGGACAGTGGATAGTAGTCGATGGACAGTGGTCAGTCGCTATTTGGGCGTCGTTGATGATTGGTCTCGCAGGGGGTTCCAAACTATCCACTGTCCACTCTCCACTGTCCACTGTTATTCGATCATATCCAGTACCGATGTAACGGCCGACGTAGGTGGTGCCGGTATCGGCTCGCCGGCGATGTTCGCCGATTTTGGCTTGCCGTCGCTCTGATAGTCTTCGGTATGCGATAGTCCCT
This sequence comes from Pyrinomonadaceae bacterium, assembly GCA_036493385.1. Lineage (GTDB taxonomy): Bacteria > Acidobacteriota > Blastocatellia > Pyrinomonadales > Pyrinomonadaceae > OLB17. The sequence goes on along the minus strand of DASXPW010000277.1, from coordinate 2,202 downwards.
TAAGCTGCAGCAGCAGATTGTTTTGGTTGGTCGCGTACGACAGGCCATCGTCGAGCGTGACAATGCCCGCCTCGATAAATGTCCTGATCACGCCGTCAAAATCCTGCATGCCGTCGATCTCGCCATCGCGGATCGCGTCCAGCAGTGTCTTGCCCTCCGTCTCGCCCTTCTCGATATATTCGCGGGTTCGTGGGTTTGAGCGGAGCACCTCGACCGCGGCGATGCGGCCTTTGCCGTCGGCCCGTGGGATGAGCCGCTGCGAGACGATGTAACGGAATGTCTGTGAAAGGCGAGTTCTTATGATCCGCTCTTCGTTCTTCGGATAGAGACCGATAATTCGGTCGATCGTTTTCGAAGCGTCGATCGTGTGCAGCGTCGACAGCACGAGGTGGCCCGTCTCGGCCGCCTCCAGAGCGATCTCGGCAGTCTCAAGGTCGCGCATCTCGCCGACCAGTATGACCTTCGGTGCCTGACGCAGGGCAGCTCGCAGCGCCGATGCAAAATCTTTTGTGTCCGCCCCGATCTCGCGCTGGTTGATCGTCGAGCGTTTGTGGTTGTGGAGAAACTCGATCGGGTCTTCGATCGTGACGATGTGATACGCCTTTAGCTCGTTGATGCGGTCGATGATCGCCGCCAGCGTCGAGCTTTTGCCCGAACCGGTCGGCCCGGTCAGCAGCACAATTCCATTGCGAATGTTGGCGATGTCCTCAAGCTGCGGCGGCAGGCGCAAGCTATCAAAGCTCGGTATCTCGTGCGGAATGGCGCGCATCACTATCGAGAACGAGTTTCGCTGTTGAAAGATATTTACGCGGAAACGGCATTTGCCCGGCAGCGCATAGCTCAGGTCCGCCGTGCGCGTCGCGGCCAATTGCTTTGCCGCGTCCGGGTTGTCGCGAAGTATCGCCATCGCGATCATCTCGGTCTGGTACGCCGACAGCCGGCCCAGGCCCAGAGGCTCGGTCGAGTACAGCGTTCCGTTTATCTCGACCTGCGGCACCTGTCCGCACGAAAAGTTCAGATCGCTGACGTTTTCCGAAACCTGCAGCATCTGCTCTATGATTGGCGCTACATCAAGCAAGCTCATTTAAACGGGTGACTCCTCTTTACTCGGGCGGGAAAATCTCTTTATTTCAAAGGAAGGAATGGGATTTCCGATTCGTGTGAATGCGTGTGAGGTACTATCAATGGCCGTTTCGCCTTTCTATGGCAAAACGCCCTATCCATTATCGACTACGCTCTAAACATTTGCAAGAAGTTTTTAACGATGTAAAACAGAAGGTGCTTCCCGCTCTTTGCTCTACACTCACTTTTCAGACCGACCCTGGTCAACGCAGTCAGGAAGGCGGGTTTACCCCGCTTTTCTGCCGCCCGCGATCAAGCCACTTTTACATTTCACGCATCTCAAGCAAAATAGCCGGTATGAAGCTCCTTCTCCTGACTCTCCTGTTTGCTGCCTCCGAACTTGCAGCTCCCGCGCAGGCGCCAAAGATAGAGCCCGGTGTTTCGCACGACCTGGCCGTCTGGCGCGCCGCACATTACTCGGACATTCGATACAAGCTCGGCCTCACGCTCGAAAAAATGTCGCCGGTGTTGAAGGGCACGCTCGAGATCAGGGTCAACGTCGCCGGGTCTGTACCGCCCGCCGTAGCGGGTGGGGCAGTTCCTCCGATCATCCTCGACTGGGTAAGAGTCGCAGATCGTGAAAAGGACTCATCAATATCGAACGTAACGCTCAATGGTAAGCTGCTCAAAATGGTCGGTCCGAGTGATCCGATCATTTCTCACGGTGAACCCCAGGGCGTGTACCTCTTAGATGATGAGCACCTTTACTTCTCCACCGGCGTCATTCTCGGGGAGAATATCATTAAACTTGATCTTACTTCCCCGATCACGACCGGCGATTCTACGATCACTCGAAAGATCAGTGAAACCGTGGGTCTCGACTTGACCACGCCGACGCTGGCGAGCAGTTCGACGGTCAAGCGCTACATCGAAAAGAAAGACGGATCCGAATACGTCTACTCGCTTTTCACGCATGGAAACGTAAGCACAGCCTTCCCGTCCTTCGACCAGCCGGACCTAAAGGCTAGGTTTCTGTTACTTCTGACCGCTCCAGCAGATTGGCAAGTTGTCTCCAACACTGTATCGCTAGAGCTTATTGGAGGGCCGATACCAAAAGGACTTTTGTGCTCGCCACACAGC